>JAGQTW010000306.1 GCA_020438785.1 Mycobacterium sp.
GTCGGCGCCGGCGTCCAGGCCGGCCACCCGCTCGGAGACCGAGTCGCGCGCCGTGAGCACCAGGATCGGCAGGTCGTCACCGGTGCTGCGGAGCTGACGGCACACCTCCAGGCCGTCCAACCGGGGCATCATCACGTCCAGGACCAGGGCGTCGGGCCGGTCGTTGGCGATGGCGTCGAGCGCCTCGAGGCCGTCCTGGGCCAGATCGACGGAGTAGCCGTTGAAGGACAGGGAGCGGCGTAGCGACTCTCGCACCGCGCGGTCGTCGTCGACGACAAGGATTCGCACGGGCACCAGTGTCAACCCAACGCCTGAGATTCAGCTAAGAGGCGCGCCGAGCAGGCGATTCGCCGCCCGGAAGGGGGTCAGCGCTTGTCGAGGTCGATCAGGCCGAGGCGGGCGGCCTTGAGCAGCCGACGCGGGACCTTGTGCTGACGGCCGGCGACGGAGACGTTCACCAACCCGGTGGCTTCGGCCTTCCACTGCGCACGCCGACTGCGGGTGTTCGAGCGCGACATCCGGCGCTTGGGCACGGCCATGACGTACATCTCCTTGATCAGGGGGCGCCGCGCAGGACAGAACCAGGACAGAACGTAGCCGGCGGCCGACAGTTGTGCACAAGGATAGCCGCTCACCTGGGTCGGCTCCAAAACCGGTCGCAGCGGAGCCGAGGATCCTATGCTCTGGTGCACAGGGGGTTACCAGTAATCACACCGGCACGCACAAGGAAACTCCCGTGAAACAGTTCGCAGCAGCAACCCTCCTGATCCTGGTCCTCGCCGGCTGTGGCGGCGCCACCAAGACGGACACCTCGACCACCGCGTCGTCGTCAGCCGAGTCGACGGCGACCTCCAGCGCGACTGCATCCGGCTGTACGGCCAGCGGGTTGGACGCCATGACCGCGCTGTCCTCGTTTGAAATGGACATGGGCAAGGCCCAGAAGGACGGCAAAATCACCGTCGACCAGTTGACCGCCGCGCGCGACAAGCTGTTCAACCAGACCCAGGCCGCGGCCGACAAGAACGACTGGGTCACGTATTGCAAGGCCATCGACGACATGCGGGCCGAACTGGGACTCTGATCGCCCCACCCCTTGACTGAGCGCCCCGGCCAGCCAGTAACCTACCGGTTGGTTGGTGCGTCGAGGGGAGACAGCGCGCGTGTACGTCCGGATCGGCAACTGTTCGGGCTTCTACGGCGACCGCGTCGCCGCCATGCGGGAGATGCTCACCGGCGGTGAGCTGGACTACCTGACCGGCGACTACCTGGCCGAACTGACGATGCTCATCCTCGGCCGGGACAAGATGAAGAACCCGGAGCGCGGCTACGCCAAGACGTTCCTGATCCAGTTGGAGGACTGCCTCGGCCTGGCGCACGACCGCGGCGTGCGGATCGTCGCCAACGCCGGCGGGCTCAACCCGGCCGGATTGGCCGACGCCGTGCGGGCGCTGGCCGAACGTCTCGGCATCCCGGCGAAGGTGGCCCACGTCGAGGGTGACGACCTACTCCCCCGCTCCGCCGAACTGGGCTTCGCCGGGGTGCTGACGGCCAACGCCTACCTGGGCGCCTGGGGCATCGTCGACTGCCTGAACGCGGGGGCCGACGTCGTCATCACCGGGCGGGTGACCGACGCCTCGGTGGTCGTCGGGCCCGCCGCCGCGCACTTCGGCTGGCACCGCGGCGACTACGACCGGCTGGCCGGCGCCGTGGTGGCCGGCCACGTCATCGAATGCGGGACCCAGACCACCGGCGGAAACTACTCGTTCTTCACCGAGATCCCCGATATGCACCACCTCGGGTTCCCGCTGGCCGAGGTGCACGACGACGGCTCGTCGGTGATCACCAAGCACCCCGGCACCGGCGGAGCGGTCAGCGTGGGCACGGTGACCGCGCAGCTGCTCTACGAGATCGGCGGCGCCCGTTACGCCAATCCGGACGTGACGGCCCGCTTCGACAGCATCACGCTGACCGACGAGGGCGCCGATCGGGTACGGATCAGCGGCGTGCTGGGCGAGCCGCCGCCGCCGTCACTGAAGGTCTCGCTCAACGGCATCGGGGGCTTCCGCAACTCGGCCACCTTCGTGCTGACTGGTCTGGACGTCGAGGCCAAGGCGCACCTGGTGCGCACCCAGCTCGAGGCCGACCTCACCGTCACCCCCGCCGAACTGGAGTGGACGCTGGCCCGCACCGACACCGCCGACGCCGACACCGAACAGGCCGCCAGCGCCCTGTTGACTTGCGTGGTGCGCGACCCCGAACCGGACACGGTCGGCCGCCGATTCACCTCGGCCGCAGTCGAACTCGCCCTGGGCAGCTACCCCGGTTTCCACACCACCACACCGCCCGGCGACGGGCAGGTGTACGGGGTGTTCACCCCCGGCTACGTCCCGGCCGGCGAGGTGCAGCACGTCGCGGTGCGGCCCGACGGCACCCGCACCGCGATTCCCGCCGCCGCCGAAACCCTGGAACTGGCCGACACGGAGATACCCGCGCTGCCGGAGCCGTTGGCCCCGGGCGCAACCCGGCGGCTGCCGCTGGGCACCATCGCCGGCGCCCGCAGCGGCGACAAGGGCGGCGCCGCCAACATCGGCGTGTGGGTGCGCACCGCCGATCAGTGGCGTTGGCTGGCGCACCACCTCACCACCGACGCCCTGCGCGAATTACTGCCCGAGACGAAGGAACTGGCGGTCACTCGCCACCTGCTGCCGAAGCTGCGCGCGGTGAACTTCGTCATCGAGGGGATCCTCGGCAAGGGAGTCGCCTACAACGCGCGATTCGACCCCCAGGCCAAGGGCCTCGGCGAGTGGCTGCGCGGCAGGCACGTCGACATCCCGGAGGAGATTCTGTGAGCATCTGGAATACCCCTGAACGCCAGGACCTGCGAAAGGCGGTGCGCGCCTTCGCCGAGCGCGAGATCCTGCCGCACATCGACGAGTGGGAGCGGCTCGGCGAACTCCCCCGGGAGCTGAGCCGCAAGACGGCCGCCGCCGGACTGCTCGGTGTCGGCTTCCCGGAGTCGGTCGGGGGCGAGGGCGGCGACGCCGCGGACGTCGCGATCATCGCCGAGGAACTCCACGAGGCGGGCACCCCCGGCGGGGTCTTCGCCTCGTTGTTCACCGTCGGGATCGCGGTGCCGCACATGATCGGTTCGGGGGATCCGCGGCTGATAGACAAGTTCGTCAAGCCCACGCTGGCGGGCGAGCTGATCGGCTCGCTGGCCATCACCGAACCGGGCGGCGGGTCCGACGTCGGGCACCTGCGCACCACCGCGGCACGCGACGGGGATCACTATGTGGTCAACGGCGCCAAGACCTACATCACCTCCGCGGTGCGCGGCGACTACGTGGTGGCCGCCGTCCGTACCGGCGGCCCCGGCGCGGTCGGCATCTCCATGCTGGTGATCGAGAAGGGCACACCGGGTTTCGAGGTCAGCCGCAAGCTGGCCAAGATGGGTTGGCGATCCTCGGACACCGCAGAGCTGTCCTTCACCGACGCCCGGGTGCCGGTGGAGAACCTGGTCGGGGCCGAGAACACCGGCTTCCTGCAGATCGCTCAGGCCTTCGTGTCCGAACGGGTCGGCCTCGCCGTGCAGGCGTACTCCAGCGCACAGCGCTGCCTGGACATCACCGTGGCGTGGTGCCGGGACCGCGAGACCTTCGGCAAGCCGCTGATCTCGCGGCAGTCCGTGCAGAACACACTGGCGGACATGGCGCGGCGTATCGACGTGGCGCGGGTCTACTCCCGCAACGTCATCGAACGGCAGTTGGCGGGTGAGACCAACCTGATCGCCGAGGTGTGCTTCGCCAAGAACACCGCCGTCGAGGCCGGCGAATGGGTGGCCAATCAGGCCGTGCAACTGTTCGGCGGCATGGGATACATGGCCGAGTGCGAGATCGAACGGCAGTACCGCGACATGCGGATCCTCGGCATCGGCGGCGGCACCACCGAGATCATGACGAGCCTGGCCGCCAAGACGCTCGGCTACCAGGCGTGACCGCCATTCGCACCGCGGTCGACCCGAAGGCGCCGGCCTACCGCGAGGCCGCCGATGCCATGGCCGCCAAGCTGGCCGAGATCGAAACCGAACTGGCCAAGACGCTGGCCGGCGGCGGTCCGAAGTACGTCGAACGCCACCACGCCCGCGGCAAGCTGACCCCGCGCGAGCGGATCGAGCTGCTGGTCGATCCCGACACCGCGTTCCTCGAGCTGTGCCCGCTGGCCGCGTACGGCACCGACTTCCAGGTCGGCGCCAGCCTGGTGACCGGCATCGGCGTGGTCGAGGGTGTCGAGTGCGTGCTGCTGGCCAACGACCCCACTGTCAAGGGCGGAACCAGCAATCCGTGGACGCTCAAGAAGATTCTGCGCACCCACCAGATCGCCCTCGAGAACCGGATGCCGCTGATCTGCCTGGTGGAGTCCGGCGGCGCCGACCTTCCCACCCAGAAGGAGATCTTCATCCCGGGCG
>JAGQTW010000307.1 GCA_020438785.1 Mycobacterium sp.
CCGACCAGGCTCATCTCGCCCTTGATCACGTTGATCAGCTGTGGCAGTTCGTCCATCGACGTCGCCCGCATGATCTTGCCGATCGCCGTGCGCCGGTCGACCCCCTCGACGCCGCCTGGCGCCGCGCCCGACTTCAGTTCGAAGTCGGCATCGGACGGCCGCGGCGGACGCATGGTGCGGAACTTCAGACAGTCGAAGACCTTCCCGTCGCGCCCGACGCGCGGCTGCCGGAAGAAGATCGGACCCGGCGAACTCAGCCGGACCAGCAGCATCAGGGTCAGGAACAGCGGCGAAATCAACAGCAGGCCGAGCGACGAGCACACCCGGTCAATGAAGTGCTTGATCGCGAACTGCCAGCCCCGCGGGTTGGTGTGGGCGAGCGCGATCAGCGGCAGGCCACCGACGTGTTCGAAGCGTGCGTGCGAGCCGATCACGTCGAACATCCGGGGCACCACCCAGACCCGGGCCTCGTGGTGGTGGGCGACCCGCACCACGTGGGTGAGCAGCTCGTCCTCCGTGCGCGAGAACGCTACGACGACACCCTCGGCGCCGGTCTGCAGAATGGCCTGCTCGATGGTCTCCGGGGTGCCCAGGTTGGGTAAGGCGGGCATCGTGCTGCCGTCCGGGCCGGCCCAGGGGGCCTCGGCGTCGATCAGCCCGACCGGGTCCAGGCCGAGTTCGGGCATCGACTTGAGGCGCTCGACGATGCGTGTGGCGATCCGACCGTTGCCGACGATCAGGGTGGGCGACATCAGGTGGTGGTGGCGGCGCAGGCTGCGCTGGATGGCCGCGCGGATCAGCCGGCCGGTCGGCATCAGCACTGCGGCGCAGATCCACACCCGCAGTACCGTCTGCTCGGTCTGTCCGGGAACGCGGCCAAGGGTCATCAGGGTGAGCAGGAACATGCTCGCCAGGGCGACGGTCGCCTCGATCGGTCCGATCTCGTCGAGGAACTTCCGGTTGAGCCGGCGCCGGTACACCCGTCGGGCCCCGAGCATCCCGATGACGGTGGGGACGTAGAGCAGGATCATCCACAGCGGTGGGGTGGCCTCATGCGACTTCGACACCCACCAATAGGCCAAGAACGCTGCCACCGACGCCGACAGCACGTCGATGGCGATCGTGACGATTGTGCTCAGCGGATCCAGACGGATCAGGCGGGCGAACCTGCTCCCCGAAGACGCGCGCGACGGCGACACCGGCAGCCGAGCGTCCGTCGGCCCGTCCAGGCGGAGCGTCTTCGTCGCCATCAGTCTCGATTCACCCCCGCGCAAACACAGACCGCAGGTTACCGGAACACAAGGTTGCCATCCGGGATTTATCTGTACTTTTTCCCTGGAAATGCGGGGGTACAACTCCCCGCAAGGCGGTTTGCGAAAACCTCATCGAAACACCTTCGTGGCGGCGACCTGGGCGAGGTCGGTGAGGATCTGGATCTGGCCGGTCGTCCAGTGCCGGGGATGGTCATCCCAGGTCGACAACGTGCCGATGGTGTGGCCCTGGCTGTCGATGAGCGGGACACCGACGAAGGCGACCACCACACCGCCCTGCACCGCCGGATGCTGGGCGAACAACCGGTGCTTGGTGGCGTCGTGAACGATCAGCGTGCGACCGCTGGCGACCACGAATTTGGAGAACGACAGCGTCAACGGGCGCGACCGGGGGAAGCCGGTCTCCGGCACGTTGCACCCGGCGAGGAACTGCCGGTCCTGACCGACCAGGGTCACCGACGCCAGCGAGGTTCCCAGCGCGTCCGTGGTCATCCTGGCGATCTGGTCGAGTGCGACGTTGGGCAGACCGTCCATCAGGCCGGAGTCGTGCAGCGCCTGCAACCGATCCGGATCGGACAGCACGACGTCCATCAGCGTCGCCACCCGCTGGTCGTCCTCGGCCGACAACTGGTCGACGACGGCGCCGACCGCGGGGTCGTCGGCGTGGATGAAGGTGGCGACCAACCGCTGGGCGGCGGCCGGCTCGACGGAACTTCGCCCCCCTGGGGAATCGGCGTCGCTGCTCGCCGGCGCGCCGTCCCCGGCGCCGGCGTCGGTCGGCGTCGGTTCGATCACGCGCAAAGACTATGCCTGACCATGGCGGATACGCCACTCGTCCCCGGCGATCGGGTCGTTGTGGGTTGTCGGTGCCCCCACTAGGACTCGAACCTAGGACCTGCGGATTAAAAGTCCGTAGCTCTACCAACTGAGCTATAGGGGCCGGCAGCGATCAGGATACTGGGTGGCCGAGTGGGGCTCGTTTGAGGATTCGGGTGGCCGTGGCCTAAGCTATCGAGGCTCCCAACGTGGTTGAGTTGCGAGTACCCCGGAGAGATTCGGCTCTGGCCCCCTTCGTCTAGCGGCCTAGGACGCCGCCCTTTCAAGGCGGTAGCGCGGGTTCGAATCCCGTAGGGGGTACACGCACCGCGGCACGCGGAGCGGGCAGTACAGCGCAGTAGAGCAAGGCCCTGTGGCGCAGTTGGTTAGCGTGCCGCCCTGTCACGGCGGAGGTCGCGGGTTCAAGTCCCGTCAGGGTCGC
>JAGQTW010000308.1 GCA_020438785.1 Mycobacterium sp.
ACCGCGCCACCGGCGGACAGTTCGGCGACCACGTGGGCGAGGACGGCCTGGTCGATCAGGTCGCCGGAGAAGTCGAGGTGCCGCACGCCGGCGGCGATCGGCTGATGGGACCCCGCCTCCACGAACGTGATGCCGGTCCCGCTGCCGCCGAAGTCGCACAGCGCCACCACGCCGCGGGTGGGCAGGCCGGGATCGGCCTGCAGGGCGGTCAGCGCCGCGGCGGTGTCCGGTATCAGCAGCGGTTCGCCTGCCGACCATTCCGGCATCCGGCGCAGCGCGCGGCGAAGCGCCTCGACGGCCGGGCCGCGCCAGTGCGCCGGGTAGGTCACCGCGACCGCGGGCGGCAGCGGGCGCCCCCCGGTCGCGACACCGGCGAGCGCCCGCAGGGCCTCGGCCAGCAAACCCTCCCCGGGGTGTACCGAGCCGTCGGCGGCCACGACCGGCACCGGGTCGCCGACCCGGTCGACGAAGTCGGTGATCACCAGGCCGGCTTCGTCGGGCACCGGGTTCTCCGTCGGCAGCCCGACCAGGGCCGGGTGATGACGAAAAAGCGTGATCACAGCCCTGCGGGTGACCGAGCGGTCGGCGGTGACCGCGGCCAAGGTGGTGCCCCCGACAGATAGGCCGATGGCCGGCCTGGGTGACTCTGCCATGTCGTCCAATCCGGGCCCCCGGCCTGGTCTCGCAGGCATGCGGGTACCCCCAGCACCGATATTTGGATTCACCTGGAGTGTCGAATCCGGCGCCGGGGGCGTTACTCAGCGAATGGTGCCGTGCCCCGGAATCAGCGGTAGATCGAGCGGGGTGACCCAGCCCGGCGGCAGGTCGTTGACCGCGGGGACCGCGTTGAGCGCCCGCAGGCCGGTGGCCAGGCAGCCCGCCGCCGCCGCGTCGCGCCCCGAGCCGTCGGTGAACCGGAACGCGGTCTCCTGGAAGATGCTCGGGGTGCCCTCGATCTCGACCCGGTAGACGTCGTCCTGGTTGCCCGACGGCCAGTCCGGGGCGGCGTCGTGGCCGATCCGGTTGACGTGTTCGAGCTGGATCCGGGTCTCGCCGCGGTAGACGCCGTTGATGGTGAACCGCACCGCGGCCACATGCCCGGCCGGGATGACGCCCTTGACGGTGGTGCGTTCGGCGGGTGTCACCCACTTGTCCCAGGTGGTGGTGATCTCGTCGAGCTTGATGCCCGCGGCATGGGCGATCATCGGCACCGTCGCGCCCCACGCGAACACGAGGATGTCGGAGTTCTCCAGCAGCGGCTGATACTCCGGTTCGCGGCCGATGCCCATCTCGAACTCGTAGTCGCCCTCGTAGTTGGTGTAGTCCAACAGTTCCGACGCGCGCACCCGGCGTACCTCCGAGCACAGCCCCATCAGCGTCATCGGGAACAGGTCGTTGGCGAAACCGGGGTCGATGCCGGTGGTGAAGCACGACGACCGGCCCGCCTCGCAGGCCTCGTTGATCGGCTCGATCCAGTTCGGCGGGTTCAGGTGCATCTTGGGCCACACCCACGGTGTCATCGCCGTCGAGCAGACGTCAATCCCGGCCCGCAGGAAGCGGCCGATTAGGTCGATGTTGGTGTCGGCGTGTGCGGCGGTCGGTCCGTAGTGCACCAGCGCATCCGGTTCGAGCGCGATCAGGGCGTCGACGTCGTCGGTGGCCAGCACGCCGGTCGGTTCGGGCAGTCCGCAGATCTCCCCGACATCCACCCCGACCTTCGCCGGGTTGCTCACCCCGACCCCGACGAGCTCGAAGTCCGGGTGCCGCAGCACCTCGGGGATGACCATCTTGCCGACGAAACCGGTACCCCAGATCACGATGCGCTTGGCCATCGCCTCACCTTCTCCTTCGGCCCCCGGACGTTCAGGTTAGCCACCGGTGTTGGCGCGCAGGGCGTATCGGCGCTCGGCGTACGCCAGGTCGTCGCGCCACAGCCGGGTTGCGGCGAAGCGCATCATCGGTGTGATCAGCCGGGCGGCGCGCAGCGAGTGCCGGAATCCCTCGCGGTCGGACTGGGCGATGACGGCCTCGAGCACCGCCGTGCGGGGCCGGCCGTCAGGCCCGCGGCCCACCGGGGTGGCGTGGGTCTCGACCACACTGCCCGCGCCCTCGCCGTCGACGATCCGCATCACGATGGTGCGCGGCTCCGGCGCGGTGAACTCGGCGATCACCGGGACCCCGAGGCGCCCCATCCGGAACGTCACCGCCACCAGGAACCGGTCGGCGTCCTCGTCGGCGTCGAGCGCCGGGGCGCTGAGCACCTCGAGTTGGGTGAACGAGTACGGGTGGAACCACGCGCCATGCCACGGGTCGAGACGGTTGGCGATGACGTCACCGGGTTCGCAGGTTCCCTCCAGCCGGGCCACCGCCGCCAGCGCCGCGCCGGCGGGCCGGACCGGGATGACCGGTGCGTCCAGCGGCTGCTCCCGGCCCCCGCCTTCGCCCACATCACCGCCCACCCCGTCGAGCCGCACCCATACCAGCACCCCGTCGTCATACGCGCGCAACGGCTTCCAGCCGAACTCGCGGCCACCGTCGAGGCGCAGCCCGTGCCACGGGCAGATCAACCCGCCGCAGTCCACCTTGCCGGTGGCCAGGTCGGCGCCCAGATGCGGGCAGGCCGCGGGGCCGACGTGCAGGGTGCGCTGCTGGTCGCGCCAGGCGACGAGCTCGACGCCGTCGACCCGGGTGCCGAACGGCCGGTCAGTTCGCACATCGGTGCTCGCGGCGAAGGCGTACCAGTTCCCGCTGGGCCTGCGCAGGGCGCGCTGTAGGGCGGCATCGATGATCTGCGGTTGGGCGTTCTGATACGTGGGCTGCTGCATGCTCCACTCGAGCTTTGGAATGAGTTGCAGCGGTATGTCTTTGGGCCATCGGTCGGCCAGCCGTGACCGCAGGCTCATATCGGGGCGCGCCTTTCTCGGGTGGCGAGCCGGCGCAGAACAGGTGAGCGCCCCTGCACCGGCACGGTGTGCAGGGTGTGCCCACTGATCCCCCAGCCCGCCAACAATCGGTTGGCGGCGGTCCACCCGGTGGTGGCGGCCCGCTCCATCAAGGCTACCGGCAGGTCGATGCGGATACCGTCACCGGCCAGCATCAGACCCTCCACCGGCGTGTTGACCGTCGGCCGTTCGGCGTAGGCACCCGGCCAGAACAGCGGGCAGTCGTCACGGAACAGCACCCGCTCGGCGACGATGCCGGCCCGCGCGGTCTCCGGATAGAGTTGGTGCAGCCGCGCGAGCATCCGCTCGCGCAGACCGTCGAACGGCGGCTCCTCCACCACCGAGTAGGAATGCACCTCGACCACCGAACCGCCCTGTGCCCGAGCCCATTCCGCGGCCTGACGCTCGTAGTTGCTGACCACGCTGATGTTGTCGACCGGCTCCAGGCCGCCGGTGCCCAGGAACGCCGGACGGTCGGCATCGACCGGCCGGTCCAGCCAGAGCCGCTGCACCACGAACGGTGGCGCGGTACGTAGCGCGGCCACCTGCCCCCGCCAGTGCGCGTCACCGAGCCCGGGCGAGTCGGCCACGATCCGGCGCAGTCCCCCGACATCGGTCGCCAGCACCACGCCGTCGGCGTCGATGGTCGCCCCGGTGCTGTCGAGGACCCGCAGCCGCTTGGGTCCGCCGGTGCCGACCGAGGTGGCCGAGACACCGGTGCGGAACCGTACGCCCTGCTCGATCAGATACTCCCCCAACGGATCCCACAGGGCCGTGTTGAAGTTCGACTCGGCGACGTCGAACACCAGCCCCTCGCTGGAACCCAGGAAGTAGATGTGGAACATCGCTGCCAGCTCCGCCGCCGACAACCGCTCGGGGCGGGCGAAGAAGCTGCGCGCGAAGACCTCAAAGGCGAGGTGCCGCGCCGCGACCGGGAAATTGATGTCGGTCAGGAACGTCTCGGCGTCGAGGTGGTCGAGCCGGTCGTAGATGTCGGGCACCGACACCGCGGCCAACGGTGCGGCGGCAACGGCATTGAGCCGCAACAGGTCCCGGAACCGGAAGGTGGGGCTGCGCAGCGCGAAAACCAGCGCGTTCCAGGGCGGGCTCTTGGGCAGCCCGCGGAAGGTGTCGCGCCTGCCCTCGCCGTCGATCAGCGGGTAGTCCTCCACCGCGCGCAACCGGTCCAACCCGGGGTCGCTGCGGCGCAGCAGCGCCCGCAGGTTGTAGTACTGGCGGAAGAACGCGTGAAAGCCCCGGTTGTTCGCCACCTCGGTGCCGGCCAGTTCACCTTCCTCGAGCGTCTCGGTCCAGCCGGCCACCCGGCCGCCGAGGTTGGGCTCGCGCTCGAGCACCTCGACGGAGATCCCGCGCTCCACCAGTCCGGTGGCCGCGGCCAGCCCGGCGATGCCGCCGCCGACGACCACGACGTGCGGGGTGGTGGGCAGCGCATTGGCGTGCGCCAGTCCGGGCGGGGCCGGGTGCGCGACGCGGCGGGAGTCCATCATCGCGGCGCGTCCCCGAGGAAGGTGTGCACGATGTCCCGCTGCCAGCCGGGCATGGTCTCGCTGTGCACGCCGGTGAATCCCGCTGCGGCGATCCGGCGTTGGAAGTCCGCGGCACCGTCGAAGGTCTTCACGCTGCGCCACAGATGGCGGTAGAGCGTGCTGTCACGGGTCTGCCTCCAGCCGGACGGGATGATGATGCCCCAGCAGACGGCATCCCAGATGCCCGACGCCAGGCGGGAGTCCCGCACCGAGTACTCGTGCACGGCCAGGGTGGCGCCTGGACGCAAGATCTCCCGGAACGCCCGCAATTGAGTGTCCGGGTCGTCGAGGTTGCGCAACAGGTAGGCGGCCAGGATGCCGTCGAAAGGGCCGTGCACCCCGGCTTCGGCCAGGTCCTCGATCGGGGTGTGCACGAAGCGCACCGAGTCCGGCCAACTCTTCTCGGCCGCCTCGGCCAGCATGCCCGCCGAGGCGTCCACGGCCACGATCTCGGCGTGCGGGGCGGCCTCGAGCAGTGCCGCCGTCGAGGCACCGGTCCCGCACCCGGCGTCGAGCAGGCGTAACCCCTTGCCGCCGTTGGGAATCCGCATCCGGCGCGCCGAGATGCGCAGATGATCGTGGTAGCCGGGGTTGGCCCCGACCAGCCGATCGTAGGCGCGAGCGCCCACGTCGAAGGCCCCGGGAACCTCGGACTTGGGCAGGCCCCGATGCCCGACGCTGGTCATCGCTGCCGCTCCCAGAGCATCAGAACGGCGGTCACCAGCGCGAAGCCGAACAAGAAGTCCTCCACCGGGATGTCGAAGGGAAAACGCACACCGGTGCTGTGCTGCTCGTTGTAGATCACGATCGGGGCGGACAGCTTGGTCAGCCAGCCGTCGACGATGACCTGAAAACCCAGCACGATGCCCATCGATATCCAGTATTCGGCCTTGCGGAACAACCCGGTGCGGAACACCGCCAATTCCAGCACACACACCACGATCACGGCGATCGCGGCGGGCAACGTGTAACCCAGTCCGGTCATCGGCGCAGCCAGCCCAGGATCGTGCTGACCGCGGAATAGGTCAGCAGGCCGCAAATCGGGATGACGATGAAGAACAGCACCTCTTCGATGGGAACCGCGAACGGCAGGTGCAGGCCGGTGATGTAGCGCGGGTTGTAGGTCCAGACGTGACCGGCGATGGCGACCGCGTCCCAGATCACGAAGATCAGCGCCACCGGGCCCACCGACTTCAGCAGGCGAAGCGGTTGCCGGTAGACACCGGCGCCGAACAGTTCCAGCGGGGCGGTGATCAGCAGACAGGCGCCGAGGACGATGAGGTACTGCCACCGGTCCATCAGGCGGCGCCAGCGGTCAGGTCACCTCTCGGGCTGGTGTCGGCCCGCCGCGCCCGCCATGCCCGCACCAGTCCGGTGCCGAACACCTGCCCCCGCCGGCGCAGGCTCACCGACGCGCGCTCGCTGAACACGGCGAAGTCGATCTCCTCGATGCGGTCGAGGATCTCCGAATACAGGGTGAACGCCGCGGTGACACAGGGCCGCGACGCGGGGGCCAGCAGCGCAATGCCCTTGCGCGCCTCCCGGTACACCCCGCGGGTGATGTCGTGCTGGGCGGCCAGGGCGCTGCGCACCCGCGGATCGGTGCGGCCGCTGCGGTGGCACCACATCAGCAGCTGACGGTCCACCCCGAACGCGGCCAACTCGTCGGCGGGCAGGTAGACCCGGTTGCGCGACAAGTCCTCGTTGACGTCACGCAGGAAGTTGGTCAGCTGGAAGGCGGTGCCCAATGCCTCGGCGTACGGCTCGGCCGCGCTCCTCGGGCCGACCGTGCCCAGGATCGGCAGCATCTGCAGACCGATCACCTCGGCCGAGCCGCGCATGTAGCCGTTGAGCGCGGCGCGATCCGGATAGTCGGTGACCGTCAGATCCATCCGCATCGAGGCCAGGAAGTCGTCGAAGAGGTTCAGCGGGATGTGGTAGGTGCGCGCGGTGTGCAGCACCGCGGCCAGCACCGGGTCGTCGGCGTGGTCGGCGCCGTCGAAGAACTTGGCCGCCAGCTGCTCGAGCCGGCGCGCCCGCTCGGCGGTGTCGGCGTCGGAGTCGAGGTCGTCGAGGATGTCGTCGGCGTAGCGGGCGAAGCCGTACAGCGCGTGCACGGCGGGCCGCTGCGAGGGCGCCAGCAGCCGGGTGGCCAGGAAGAACGTCCGGCCGTGCTGGGCGTTGAGCCGGCGGCAGTACCGGTAGGACTCGCGGAGCTGGGCGTCGTGGACCCCGGCCGCGTGCAATTCGGTGTGGATCATCACTACCTGCTTCCCGACTTCGTAATGGTCCGCCTGTTGACGACATTGTCGGTGACCCCGGTGACACGATCGGCGGCCAGCCGTCCGGACAGCAGCGCGGTCGGCACACCGACCCCGGGCACCGTGGAGGACCCGGCCAGCACCGCGTTGTCGACTCCGCGCACCGTGTTGGCGGGACGGAACGGCCCGGTCTGGGCGAAGGTGTGCGCCAGTGCGAACGGGGTGCCCGCGGCCATCCCCTGCCGCGCCCAGTCGGCCGGGGTGACGACGTCGAGCACGTCGGCGTTCTCGGCCAGCGCCGGCAGCAGCCGCTCGGCGGCCTTGGCCACCACCCGGTGCGCGTACGCGTCACCCTCGGCGGCCCAATTGACCACGCCCACATCGAGATTGGGTGCCGGGGCCAGGATGTAGAGCAGGTCGCGGCCGGGCGGGGCCAGGCTGGGGTCACCGGCGGTGGGCCGGGTCACCAGCAGCGACGGGTCGCTCATCAGCGAGCCGTCGTCGATGATCTCGTCGAACGTCTTGGCCCACTGCGCCCCGAAGCTGATGTTGTGGTGTACCAGTGCGTCACCGACCGCGGGGCACCCGACGTGCACGACGACCGCCGACGGCGCCGGGCGCACCTTGAGCGCGCGGCGCGGGGTGCGCCCCAGCAGCTGGTAGGTCAGCGGCAGCTCGGTGGTGAGAATCACTGCGTCGCAAGCGATCCGGTCACCGGTGTGGGTGCGCACCGCGGTCACCCGGGAGCCGGACCGTTCCAGCGCACTGACCGTGGTCTCATAGCGGAACTCCACGCCCGCCTCGGCGGCCGCCGCGGCCAGCGCCTCCGGGACCGCACGCATGCCGCCGCGCGGGAAGTACACGCCGGCCACGGTGTCCATGTAGGCGATCACCGCATAGGCGGCCAGCGCGTGCTGGGGCGGCACACCGGCGTAGAGCGCCTGGAAGGTGAATATGCGCTGCAGCCGTTCGTCGCTGATGAACCGGCGCACCATCTTCTCCCAGCCGCGGAACCCGCCGATCGCCGCGAGCCGGGCCAGCTGGGGTGTCAGCAGCGACAGTGGGGAGTCGAAGTTCGAGGCGATGAAGCCGTTCATCTCGAGCCGGTACAGCTCGGTCAGCCAGTCCCGCAACCGCTGGTAGCCGGCGGCCTGCTCGGGCCCGGCGAACTCTTCGACGGCCGCGGTCATGGCCGCGGCGTCGGTGTGCACGTCCAGCGAGCTGCCGTCGGCGAAGCTGGCGCGGTAGGCCGGGTCGACCGGGGCCAGATCGAGCCGGTCGGCCATCGAGGCACCGACGGCGGCGAACGCCTCCTCGATGATGTCCGGCATGGTCAGCACCGTGGGCCCGGTGTCGATGCGGTAGCCGCGGACGTCGGCCTGGCCCATCCGGCCGCCCGGGAAGCCGTAGCGCTCGACGACGGTGACCCGTCGCCCGCGCCCGGCCAGCTGCACGGCGGCCGACAGGCCGGACAGGCCGGCGCCGA
>JAGQTW010000309.1 GCA_020438785.1 Mycobacterium sp.
CGGTAATCGGATCGGCCAGTAGGTCTTGCACCAGCAGGACGTGGTCGCCTTCGGTCTGCAACCGGCTCACGAGTTCGCCGTAGCGCTGCCGCGCAGTTGGAGTCAAGCCATTGGGGTCTTCCATGGCGACAAACACCATGGTTTTCGAGCCTTCTTCGCCGAACGCGGCGCTCATGCGGTCAACCGTCTGCAAGGAGGGGGCATCGCGAGGAATGAGGTCCACCGACTGTTGGCGCACCACGGTTTCCAGCTGGGGGAACAGCAGTGCGAGAACCACTGCGGCGCCCAGCCATACCCCGATGACCAGGGCTTTGTGCCGGAGGGTGAATCGGGCTAGCGCTGCCAACCGTTCGCTGTACTCGCGGGTGTCGGCGGGGTCGGGGGATCCGTTGGCCCGCCGGTCACGGCGCGTGGCCTGGCTGGGGGAATCTGCAGTGCCGTCGGTCACTGGACCTCCACTGGTCGCGAATGGTAGCGATACTGTCGGTATCGCTACGCTACCGCATGTAGTGCACGTGGTGGCGGCCGCTATCGAGTAGGCCCGCGGCCGCGGTCACAGTAGGCAGAGGAATGGTCGAACCCTCAGTTGGCTTCTGGAAGCCAGGGCCGACGCTGTTCAGTCGACGACACTGGCCTTGGATGTCGTTCAGGGTCTTGCTGTTGCTGGTCCCCGACGTTGACATCGAATGCACCGACGGCCACATCGCGTAGCGGGGCCGCGGGCCGCTACCTGTGGGGTCGGGCTTCGGTTGTGGCCGACTGGTCCGTGTTCTGCAGCAGCACGTAATTGCCGAGGCTGCCCAGTAAACCTGCGCAGTGCTGAACGAGTTCATCGGTGGTGAACTCGAGTTCTCCGTCGAGTCGGCGGCGCAAGACTTCGAATAGCCCTCCCACGCCCAAGGTCGAAGCCAAATGGGCAACCCCAACGGCGGAGTCGGCGATGTCGAGGTGGAGTCTGGCTTCGCGCAAGACGAGGTCGGTGAAACCCGCCATCAGTTCGCTGCGTAGCTCTCGGAGCAGCGGTTCGGTGGCAGATTCCACGAACAGGATCCGACCCAGCCGAGGGTCGTTGTCGATCATGCTGACCAGCCTGCGGATCGGCGCGTACGCCAGCACCTCCGGTGGCTCGCCGGCATCGGGGATCGCGTCGACTATCACCTCCTGGAAGGTGGCATAGAGCTGCTGGTAGACAGCCCGCAGGAGGGCGTCTCGGCCGGAGAAGTGCTGGTAGAAGTAGCGTGACGTGACGCCTGATTCAGCGCAGACGGCAGTCACAGTGGCGGCGGCAACACCGCGCGTGCCGATCAACTCGGTTGCGGCCTCGATGAGACGGGTGCGCCGGTTCCGGTGACGCTCCTCGGCGGACATCCCGCTATACACCCGCGCCGAAACCACGTGGATAGCTTGCCATCTAATTCTGACAAGGCTTAGAGTCAGATTGCCAGCGTGCCTTTGACGAACGGGAGAACAACATGAGCGACGATTCGTCCACACGGCCCACCATGCGGGTCGTCCCGAAGCCCCGCCGTGTTCGATTCGACATGCCTGCTGGGACCAGTCGGCAGCACTTCGTCGATGGCGACTTGGTGATGAGCCACTTTGTGTCCACCTTGTCGGCCACGTTCCCCGAAGGCGAAGACTTCTTCATCCGGTCAGTCCGCGAGTACCGGGACCACATCAGCGACGCTGACCTCAAGGAGGCGGTCAAGGGATTCATTGCACAAGAGGCCACCCACCGACACCAGCATCGGCTGCTCAACGATCGGCTCCAAGCGATGGGCTATCCCACCGAGGGGATCGATCGGCATATCAAGAAGTTGGTTGGCCGACTTGAGAAGCGTTTTTCTCCCACGATGCGCCTGGCTGTGACGGCCGCCCTGGAGCACTACACGGCGACATTCGCCGAAATCATTCTCACCAGCGACGAAGCTCAAGAACTCATCGGCTACACCGAAGTGCGGCCTATTCTGCTCTGGCACGCACTGGAAGAATGCGAGCACAAGGCCGTCGCTTTCGATGTCTACGAGACGGTCGGTGGAAGCGAACGCACCAGGGTCTGGGGGATGCGGATCGCCAGCCTCCTCTTGTTCAGCGAGTTGGTTATCCAGACCACCCGCTCTCTGGCCGGTGACCGTGCCGCCTACAACCCGGTGCGGTTGCTGCGCAGCCTTCGAGCCTTCCGGCATAACCCGCTATTCAGCTCAGCAGCAATTGAGCGCTTTCGTTCCTACACCCGCGGCGGATTTCATCCCGACGACTGGGACAGCGCAGAAATCCTCGAACGCTGGACCAAGGAACTCTTCGACGCCGATGGTGGCCAACAAGCGCGTAGCAGCGTCTAGCTCGACCAGAGCCTGTCGCGGTCAGAGTCGGCCTTAAGCGAAGAACAATTCATGGGCTTCGCTCCGCGCGCAGTGAAGTCAAGCCCAGTTCTTTCTACTGGCCGCTCGATGGTGCTCGATCACGTTGCGACCTACAGGAAGCTCCGGCCGAGGAACTCGGTGACGGCGGAGCTGAAGGCGTCGTTGTCGTCGCCGGCGATCATGTGTCCGGTGCCGGATACGTCGACGGTCTCGGCGTGGGGAACCAGTTGCTTGAACTCCTCGACGGTGGCTTGGGAGACCACGTCGGATAACAGGCCCCTTACGAGAAGTGTTGGGGCGCTGACCCGTCGGGCTCCGTCGATCAGCAGGTGGCTGATTGCGTCGAATTGCTCCGTTCCCGTGGTCGATTCGTCGCGGAGGAAGTCGAAGTTGGAGTGAATGAATGCCGGGTCCCACCGCCAGATCCAGCGGCCGTCGTGACGCTGCCGTAGCACCTTGCGTAGGCCGTCGACGTTGGCCGGGCGCGAGCGATGGGGGTTGTACGCGGCGATCACCTCGGCGGCGTCGTCGAGGGTGCCAAAGCCATCGGGATGTGCGGCCATGAACGTCACCACGCGACGAGCGCCCTGGAATTCAAGCCGCGGGGTGACGTCGACCAGGACGACCGCCGCCCACGACGCCCCGGATGTCAACAGATGCGTGCCGAGCACGGTCATGCCCCCAAGAGATGCACCTACGACGGCCGGGGCGATATCGGCGCTGAAGTGCTCACGCACGGCGAGCAGATCGGTCGCGAGTCGCTCGAGGTCGTACCTGCCGGCTGGGTCCCAGTCGCTGTCGCCGTGACCGCGGGTGTCGTAGGCGACGACTGTGTATCCGCATGCGTGGAGACGACGCGCTGAAGCGCTCCACGCGTGCCGGTTCTGGCCGCCGCCGTGCAGGAGCAGCACGACGGGACGGGCGTCATCGTGGTCGTAGCAGTCGGCGGCCAGGGTGATCCCGTCCTGGGTTCGGACCCGATGCTGCACGGCGGAGGTCATGACACCTTCCTGGCAAGATCGGAGTCCGCCCGAAGCGTGCGACCCGTTACAAGCACCTTCATTGTGCGTTGCCCGCGGCGTTCACGATCGTGACCGTGCCCTGGGCTACGCAGACGGCTTTGTCGCCGTTGCTGATGTCGATGCGCGCTACTCCACTGCGCTTGCCCAGTGACACGATGTCGGTGACGGCGACACACACCCCGCTGGACACGGGTCGCAGCAGGTTCAGCTTGAATTCGGTGGTGGCGACCCATGATCCGCCCGGAATGACGGGGTAGAACACGACTCCGAGACAGTGGTCGACCATCGCCGATAGACATCCGCCGTGCAGGGTGCCGAAGGGTGTGAGCAGTTCGGCGCGGGTTTCCATCTCTGCCACCAGCCGACCGGCGGCGAGTTCGGTGTGCCGAAAGCTCAGAAACGTCGACAGTCCACCCGCTGTGTTCGCCGATCTGAGCAGCTGGCCGGCGATCTGCTCATCGAAGTGCGCGAATGTCACTGCCACCACCATGCCCCTTTCTCCTGTCCGGCCATGGGTTCAATCACCGTTCGAGCCTGCGAATCGTTTGAGCATGTCGCCGAATGCGCCGAGGTCGACATGCGCGGCGGAGTGCTCGACATCGACGGCGATGAACCTGGCCGTCGCGGTGAAGCACACGACGCGTCGTCGAAGAAGGGCACGGGCTAGACCGGTGTGGTCCAAGTGATGGGCAGCGATGTGTAGCCCCGGATCGGCCCGGACCGCAGCCGCCGCGCCGATTCAAGATCGACCTCCCAGTCAGGCACCCGGTCCAACAACGCATCCAGAGCGATGCGGGCCTCCATCCGCGCCAGCGCCGCACCCAGACAGAAGTGAATGCCGCGACCGAAGGCGACCTGGTGCTCACTGGTGCGCTCGATGTCGAACACGTCCGGATCGGGGAAGGCACGCTCGTCGCGGTTGGCCGACCCGAACAACAGCAGCACCTTCTCACCTTGACGCATCGTCGTGTCGTGCAGGGTGACGTCGCGGGTCAGGGTTCGTGAAAGTCCCTGTGCAGGTGAGTCGTAACGCAGCAACTCTTCCACCGCAGGCCCCAACAGTGTTCGATCGGCGGCTAGGCGTCGGCGGGTTTGCCGATGCTGGGCCAGCACGACCGCGGAGTTCCCCAGCAGATTGGTGGTGGTCTCGTAGCCCGCGACGAGCAGCAGCGCGCAGAAGCCGAGGACTTCCTCGTCGGTCAGTCCGATCCCGTCGACTGTGGCGTTGGCCAACGCCGACATCAGGTCCTCGCGGGGGTTCTTGCGGCGGTCGGCGAGGAAGTCGGTGAAGTAGGCGTAGATCGCGGCGGCGGCGGTCAGTGCGTCGGTGGTTTGTCCGTGGTTGACGTCGACCTGGACCAGTTGGCTCGACCACAATCGGAACTGATCACGATCGGTGGCGGGAACGCCCAGCAGATCGGCGATCACCGCGGCGGGCAGGATCGCGGCGAAGTCGGTCACGAAGTCCGCCGATCCGGAACCCTCGTCGAGGCGCTCGAACAACTCCGCGGCCATCTGTGTGATGGCGCCCTGCAGCCCGGCCGCCCGCCGGGGAGTGAACGCCCGGCTGACCAGGGCACGCAACTGGTCGTGGCGCGGAGGGTCCATCACGATCATCATCGGCAGGAACGAACCGATGAAGTCCGATCCCGGCGGGGTGGGGAAGATGCCGTCCACCGAGGAGTACGTGCCGTGATCCAGTGCTGCGGCCTGGACATCGGCGTGGCGGCTCAACACCCAGGTATGGGATTCCTCGGCGCGGTACACCGGAGCCGCGTCACGCAATAACCGATACGTCGGATAGGGGTCGTTGAGGATCGAGGCGTCGAACGGGTCGTAACGAATCTGTACCGAGACCACGAGCCCTCCTACCACCAAAGTAACGACGGTTTAGACTGGCAGTCTAAACCGGCTGAACGGGACAGGTGGGGCAATGCGCAAGATTCCACGTCAGATCTCTGACCGGCTTTGCGCCGCGGCGGACTTGTTCGCCGAGAAGGGGCTCAACGACTCCAAGATCGAAGACGTCGCCGCGGTGACCGGTGTGCCGAAAGCGACGCTGTACTACTACTTCGCCGGCAAAGAGGACATCCTTGCCTTCCTGCTCGAAGACCTCCTCAAGGACATCTCCGAGGCCGTGACCGCTATCGTGCACACCGACGGCACCGGTGCCGAACGCCTCGAACTTGTCATCCGCGCACAACTGCGGGCAATGGCGCAGCGGCCAGCGGTATGCCGTGCACTCATCGGCGAACTGGGACGAGCGGCCCGCATGCCGGCCATCGCCGAGATGATCAATACCGCATACCAACAACCGGTTGAAACTCTGCTCGTCGAAGGGGCCCGCGACGGCTCCCTCGTCGCTCAGCCCGATGCACGATCGACGTCCATTGCGCTGTTCGGCGCGGTCACCATCAATGCACTCATGTACCTGGTCACCGGGAACCACCTCGACGAGACGGTGGTCGCCAGCACCCTCAGCGCCGTCATGTTCGACGGCCTGCGCCCGCGCACAGGAGACCAGTCATGAGCACCTACGGCCTGTCGGTTCTCGGCGCGGATTTGAAGTCACTGGCCCAGACCGCCCAGGCCGCCGACGCGGCCGGGTTCGCCGCCGTATGGGCCTCGGAGTTCTACTCCCGGTCCGGATCGATCTCCATGGCCGCGATGGCCAACAGCACACAGAACTGCCGGATCGGTTCCTCCATTCTCTACGGCGTCGGCCGAAGCCCGCTGGTGCTGGCCACCGAGGCGCGTGATCTCGACGAACTCTCCAACGGACGGCTGGTGCTCGGCATCGGCAACGGCACCAAACGGATGATGAGCGACTGGCACGGCGTGCCCGACACTTCCGCACCCGCGCTGCGGATGGAAGAACTCGTGATGCTGCTGCGCCGGATATGGAACCTGCATGAAGGGCCGATCCATCACGAGGGCCGTTTCTACAGAATGAATCTCACCCCGACCGGCGACGTGGGTCCCCCCAGCCGGCCGATCCCGATCGTCACTGCCGGTGTCCGGCCCCGGATGTGCGAGGCGGCCGGGCGGG
>JAGQTW010000310.1 GCA_020438785.1 Mycobacterium sp.
AGCCAGCGGGTGACGGTGCCCTCGGTGACGGATTCGCCGAGTTCGGGCATCTTCACCGGCGTCGAGGAACCGGACGACTGCGCGGCCGGCTTCGCCTCGGGCTCCGGTTCCGGCCCGCGCTCGGGCTGCTCGACCTCTTCGGCGGCCGGCTCGGGCTGGGCGGCCGGCTCCTCGGCGGGCTTCTCCTGCTCGGCCGGGGCCGGCGAGCTGTCCGATGAGGTCTGGGGGGCCTCGCCGGCCTCGCCGATGAGCGCCAACTCGCCGCCGACCTCGACGGTGTCGTCCTCCTGCGCGATGATCTTGGTCAGCACACCCGACGCCGGGGAGGGGATCTCGGTGTCGACCTTGTCCGTCGACACCTCGAGCAGCGGCTCGTCGACCTCGACGGTGTCGCCCTCCTGCTTCAGCCACCGTGTGACGGTGCCCTCGGTCACGCTCTCACCAAGTGCGGGCATCTGGACGGACACGGCCATGTGTGATGACTCCCTCGAACGGTCAGTCGTACGGGTCGACCTCTGGCATACCACAGCGTCGTGTCCTCATCCTGTCACCACTCGGGCTCTCACATGCACTCAGGGCGAAGTGCGTTTTCTCTGGCACCATCGATGGAAAAAGGACCGCAGTGAAGGAGTGAGTCGAGTTGGGGTTGTTCGACAGGTTCCGGTCCGGTCGCGGCGCGGAATCGGGACGCGCGGCCGACCTCAGGTATCTGCACGAGTGGGCCGCGCAGCGCACCGGCGTCGAGGCCTTCGTCGAGCCCGAGACCAGCGTCACCCCGATGACCGTGGTGTTGGTCGCCGGCGACGGTGAGTGGACCCGGCGCCCGGTCGCAGGCGCGGCCGGGGCGCGCCGCGTCGGCGAGCAACTGGGCATTCCGGTGTACGACGTCGAAAAGGTGGGGTATCCGCAGCGGATGCGCGATCACGACGCCCGGCGCCGAGTCGAACGCCGCCGGGCGCTGCGGGAGGAGCTCGGCGAACGTTGAGGCGCCTTGACACCCGCCTCCCGCGGCGGGCAGGGTCGACCGCGTTTGGTACCAACGGTATGGGCTACTTACCGTCACAGTCAGTCGGGGACGGGAGGTCGAATGGCTCGGATAGCTGAGCGGTTCGTCGAGGGCAATGACGGGACCCGCATCGCGGTGTACGAGGAGGGCAACCCCGACGGGCCGGCCCTCGTGCTTGTGCACGGCTGGCCGGACTCGCATCGACTCTGGGACGGCGTGGTGCCGTTGCTCGCCGACAAGTTCCGGGTGATCCGCTACGACAACCGGGGGGCCGGGGCGTCTTCGGTGCCCGCGAAGGCGTCGTCGTACACCATGGACCACCTGGCCGACGACTTCGCCGCCGTGATCTCCGAACTTGCTCCGGACCGACCCGTGCACGCGATGGGACACGATTGGGGATCGGTCACGGTATGGCGCTATATCGGCCGACCGGGGGCGGCCGACCGCGTTGCGTCGTTCACCTCGGTGTCCGGCCCCGACCTGGACCATTTCGGTCGCTACATCCGCGAGGGGCTGCGAACGCCGTACCGACCGAAGCGGTTCGCGCACAGCATCTCCCAGGTGCTCCACCTCAGTTACATGGCCACATTCTCGATCCCCGTGCTGATGCCGGCCCTCATGCGCGCGTATCTGGCCAAAGCGATCCGCCGGTTTGCCATCAGCCGGGGCATCCCCGCGGATCGGGTTCATTATGGCGAGACCTTCGTCGCCGACGCCGCGAACGGCCTGAAGATTTACCGCGCCAACGCTTTCCACACGCTGGCCCACGGGGGGGCCGATCGTCCCGTGCAGGTGCCCGTTCAGTTGATCGTCAACCTCGACGACCCCTACGTGCGCCCCTATGTTTACGACGACACGGCGCGGTGGGTGCCGCGGCTCTGGCGGCGCGACCTGCGAGCGGGGCACTGGTCGCCGTTCTCCCATCCCCAGGTGCTGGCAGCCGCCGTCACCGAGCTGGCCGAGCACCTCGAGGGCAAGCCGGCCAGCCGTGCGCTACTGCGCGCCGAAATAAGCCGGCCGCGAAAACCGTTCGGCGACATGCTGGTTTCGGTGACGGGCGCCGGCAGCGGCATCGGCCGGGAGACCGCGCTGGCGTTCGCGCGCGACGGCGCCGAACTGGTCGTCAGCGATATCAACGAGGCCGCGGTGAAGGAGACGGCGGATCGGATCGCCGCGCACGGGGGCATCGCGCACCCCTATGTGTTGGACGTGTCCGACGCCGAGGCCGTCGAACGTTTCGCCGACGAGGTGTGCAACGCGCACGGTGTGCCCGACATCGTGGTCAACAACGCGGGCATCGGGATGGCCGGGGGGTTTCTGGACACCCCGGCCGAGCAGTTCGATCGGGTGCTCGACGTCAACCTCGGCGGCGTGGTCAACGGCTGCCGCGCCTTCGCCCGCCGACTGGTCGACCGCGGCACCGGCGGCCACATCGTCAACGTCGCATCGATGGCGGCGTACGCGCCGATGGGCTCGATGAGCGCGTACTGCACCTCCAAAGCGGCGGTCTACATGTTCTCGGACTGCCTGCGCGCCGAACTCGACGCCGCCGGAGTGGGTTTGACCACCATCTGCCCGGGCGTGATCAACACCAACATCGTGTCCACCACCGCTTTTCACGTTCCGGAGGGTAGGCGTACGAAGGTGCCGGGTCGGCGGGCACAGGTGGAGAAGATGTTCGCCGCGCGGAACTACGGCCCCGACAAGGTGGCCACGGCGATCCTGGCCGCGGTGCGCAAGAACACGCCGATCCGCCCGGTCTCACCGGAGGCCTATCTGGTGTACGGCACGTCGCGGCTGGCGCCGCAGGCGCTGCGCAGCACCGCCCGCACCAAGGTGGTCTAGCCGTTCGCGGCGGGAGTCGTTGCGCCGCTCACCCGTTCGCGGCGATATCCTCCAGGACCGCGAACATGGTCCGGGTCGGCACCCCGGTGCCGCCCTTGGGGGTGTAGCCCCACGGGGCGGAGGTGTTGTACGCCGGGCCCGCGATGTCGAGGTGCGCCCACTGCACACCGTCGGCGACGAACTCGCTGAGGTACACCCCGGCGACCAGCATGCCTGCGAAGCGCTGCGAGCTGATGTTGGCCAGGTCGGCCACCGCGGACTTGAGGTCGTCCTTGAGTTCCTCGGGCAGCGGCATCGGCCAGGCGTTCTCGCCCTCGCGCTGGGACAGCGCCGCCACCCGGTCGCGGAACTCCTCGCTGCCCATCACCCCGGGGGTGCGCGCGCCCAGGGCGACGGTCTGCGCGCCGGTCAGCGTGGCGGTCTCGATCAGGTAGTCGGGTTTGTCCTCGCAGGCCCGCACGATCGCG
>JAGQTW010000311.1 GCA_020438785.1 Mycobacterium sp.
GCGTTCGCGCCGTCCTACGACCCGCTGGACGGTAACCACGCCCATTACACGCTCGACCTGTCGCACACCGCGACCGCGGGCACCGATGCGCTCGACATGGCCCGCCGGATGGGGTCGGGTCTGGTGCACCTGCACCTGTGCGACGGCACCGGCGCGTCCACCGACGAGCACCTCGTGCCCGGCCGCGGCAGCCAGCCCACCGTGGAGGTGTGCCAGATGCTGGCCGGCAGCGACTTCGCCGGCCACGTCATCCTCGAGGTCACCACGTCCGATGCGCGCAACAAGGCCGAGCGGGAGGCCCTGCTCGTCGAGTCGCTGCAGTTCGCCCGCAGCAACCTGCTGCGGTGAACAACCGGGCCCGTTCGCGTTGGCGCGGCGGCGCGAAAGCCGAGAAGATTCCTCACCGAGTTCTACGATGGCCGGGAAACGCGGCGGCTCGTGGATGATCGGGGATTGGAAGTGGCGCAGGAGGAGGCGAACCACAAGCCGGCCGGTGAGACGACCCCGGACAGCGAGGGAACTTCCTCGGCGGCGGATTCGGCCCCCGCCACCGGGCGGCAGAGCGCGTGGAACTACCTGGTCTTCGGACTGAGCAAGAGCTCATCGCTGATCATGGCGGTCGTGGTCGCGCGGCTGCTGACGCCCGCCGATTTCGGTGTCTTCGCCCTGGCCATGCTGGTCGCCAACATCTTCGACTACATGAAGGATCTCGGCGTCGGTCTCGCGCTGGTCCAACGTCCCGGTGACTGGAAGCGTTTCGCCCCAACCGGTTTGACCCTCACGGTGATCACCGGCGCGGTCGCGGGCGCAAGTCTCGCGTTGCTCGCTCCGCTGGGTGCCGCGGTGCTGCACCAACCGAGCCTGACGCCGCTGATCCAAGTGCTGGCGATCGGACTTGTCATTTCGGCCCTCGGCGTCTTCCCCGATGCTCGGTTGCGTCGCGATCTCGACTTCCGCCGGCGGCTGTGGCCGCAGTTCCTCGGCGCCATGGCCAAAGCCGGGCTGACCATCGCGCTGGCCGCGGCCGGGGTGGGGGTGTGGAGCCTCGTCTACGGCCAGCTCCTCGGCGTCGTAGTCACGACGGTGCTGTACTGGGCCGTTGCTCGCGTCCCGATGAAGTTCGGGTTCGACCGGAACGAAGCCCGCGATCTCGTTCGTTTCGGAGCTTCACTCACCGCCGTCGCGCTACTGGCCTACGTGATGTTCAACACGGACTACTTCTTCATCGGAATGCGGCTGGGCGACACCCAACTCGGTATGTACACGCTCGCGTATCGGCTTCCCGAACTCCTTGTGTTGAACCTGTGCGTGGTGATCAGCGACGTGCTGGTCAGTGCGCTGTCGCGGTTGCAGCATTCGCGCCAGCTGGTGAACGAGCACTACTTGAAGGTCGCGACGGCGGCGATGGGGTTGACCGCACCCGTGAGCGTCGGCCTCGCGGCTGCGGCACCCGCGGTGATCGACACGATGTTCGGTGCTCAATACGCAGCTGCCGCACCGGCGCTGGCGGTGTTGTCCTTCTACGTCCTGTTCATGTCCATGTCGCATCATGCCGGCGATCTGTTCAAGGCCATCGGGCGGCCGGGGATCATCGTCTACCTCTCCACCGGCAGGCTGGCCCTGCTGATTCCGGCGGTGTGGTGGGCGGCCGGGCACAGCATCGTCATGGTGGCGCTCGCGCTGCTGGTGGTGGAGATAGCTCCCTTCACTGCGAACGCGGTGCTGCTGCGAAGGGTGGCCGACATCTCCTACGAAGCCAATCTGAGGTCGGTGTTGAGGCCGGTTCCTGCGGCGTTGATCATGGGCGCCGTCATCTGGCTGGCAGCACGAATGCTGGTGTCGCTGCCTTCGATCCTGATTCTCCTCATCACGGTCCCGGTGGGTTTGGCGGTCTATCTCGCTGCGCTCCGGTTGACCGCTCCCGACCTGTTCGACATGGGCATGTCGGCCGTCCGATCGATCCGGGGCCGGGGTGCGGAGGCATCGTCCGCCGACCCGTCGGTCGCACTCGAGGCCGCACCGCCGGCGGACTCGGGACCGAAGATCTGAAGGCGCGCTGCCCTGTAGGGTTCGCAAACATGCGTGTCGCACTCGTCGGCCTCGGTTACATCGCGGATCTGCACTATCAGGCGGTCCGGAAAGCCGGCGCCGACGCCATCATCGGGTGCGATGTCAACCCGGCGGTGGCCGAAGCGTTCGCATCCCGTCCAGGGGTCGAGGCGGTCGTCGGGAGCGTCGACGAGGTGGTGGCGCTCAGGCCCGATGCGGCGCACGTGCTCACCCCGCCCAACGCCCACTTCGCCGTGGCCAAGCCGCTTCTCGCGGCCGGCATCGACCTGCTGCTCGAGAAGCCGATGTGCGACCGGTCCTCGGACGCCCGAAGCCTCATCGCACAGGCCGGCGAGGCCGGCGTCCTGCTGGGAACGGGTCACAACTTCCTGCTCTACCCGATCTGGGACAAGCTCAAGGCGGCGGTCGACGGTGGCGCGGTCGGTGCCCTTCGTTCGATCGACGTCTGCTACCGACGCCCGTTCCCGCCGTTGCGCGCCAACAACACTCAGCCCTGGGCGATGCGCGGGTCACGCAACATTCTCTTCGAGGTCGCCCCGCACCCGTTCGCGAGCGCGCTCGACCTGGTGCCGTCGGTCGACGTGGAGCATGTGACGACATCACGGCCACAGGATCTGCCCAATGGCGTCCGCTTCTTCCGGGAGTGGAACATTCTCGGCAAATCCGGCGACGTCTCGGTGCGGTTCGATCTCTCCTTCGAGGACGCGTACAGCGAATCCTTCGTTCATGTCCGCGGTAGCACGGGTTCGGTGGTGCTCGACTTCGTCCACAACAGCGTCGTGGTCAACACCCGATCATTCGCGCCGGAATACGTCGAACTGGCCGAGCAGGGCCTGCACTCGGCGAGTGCCTACGCTCGCGGCGCCGTCGGCACACTGCTGGAAACCATGGCGGGGAAGGTCGGTTCGAAGAAGTCCGGCGCCCCCTATGAGCAGAGCATCGACCGGACGGTGGCCCAGTTCTACGCCGACCGGCAGCGACGGGTGCTGGACCGGCGACTGGGCCCCGATCTGGCTTTGCGCGTCGTCGAATTGGGCGAGGCCGTCGCGGACGCCGCCCACCTCCCCGAGACCGCCCAACCTGACCCCGTCGCCCAGGTGCGGGCCGCGGGCCCGGCGCCGGACCCGACCCGGCCGCGGGCGTTGGTTCTCGGTGGTACGGGATTCATCGGCACGGCTTTGGTGCGCCGTCTTGCGACCCAGGGGGTGTACACCCGCGTCGTCGCCCGGCGTCCGGAGTCGGCGCGCGCCCGGTTCGCCGACCTGCCGAGTGTCGACGTGGTGCAGGGCGACCTCGAGCGGCCCGACGAACTCGTCCCGTACCTGGCCGACGTCGACGTCGTGTATCACCTGGCCAAGTCCGTCGAGGGCACGTGGGAGGGCGTCCTTCAGCACGAGGTCGAACCGACGAAGCGGTTCATCGATCTGTGTGCCGACGCGCACATCGGTCGATTCGTCTATGCGTCGTCCATCGCGATCTTCGATGCCGGCGATGCTTCGCGACCGATCACCGAGGCGACGCCCCCGAGTCCGGGAGTGGTCGCGACCTCGAACTACGCGCGGGCAAAGGCCGAGATCGAGGCGTATCTGCTCGAACGGCACCGCGATGCCGGGTTTCCCGCCGTCATCATCCGGCCGGCCATCGTGCTCGGGGTCGGCTCGGATCCCGCCCACGCCGGCATTGCCGCTTGGCCACATCCGAACGTGGCGCTCCATTTCGGCAGTGGGCGGCACAGACTTCCCATCGTTCTCGTCGACGACGTTGCCGACGCCTTCGCCAAGGCGCTCGATCGACCCGGGATCGAGGGGCGCTGCTTCAACCTGTCGAGCCCCGGGTGCATCACGGCCGAGGAATATCTCGAAGAGGTCGCCCGGGCGTCGGCGAATCCGATCCTGCGCAAGCCGCGGTCGCTCCGAACGATGTACGCGTCGCAGGTGGCGAAGTGGTTGGTGAAGAAGGCGGTCGGCAGGAAGGACCCGTTCCCCAGGTGGGCGGATTGCAACGGCCGTAGCTTCGCCTCGCCGTTCGACTGTTCGGTGACGGAGGCCGCGCTCGACTGGCATCCCGAGTCCGATCGGTCGGTCTTGTTGGCTCGGGGCGTCACAGAGCCGGCGGAAGCATTCATCCGTTGACCCAGGAGACCCCTCGGTTCGCTGATGCGATGGTGCTGCACCGAACCGAGCACGGATTCGACGCAAACCTCAACGAGCACTGGACGATTGGGCCGAAGGTCCACGGCGGGGTGATGCTCGCGCTGTGCGCGAAGGCGGCCCGCGAGTCCTACGGCTCCTTCGAGCCGGTCGCGATTTCCGCCGACTTCCTGGCCGCCCCCGACCCCGGGCCGGTGCAGCTGGTCACCACCGTCCGCAAGCGGGGCCGGCGGATCGGCCTGGTCGACGTCGAACTCGCCCAGGATGGGCGCACATGCGTTCGTGCCGTGGCGACCCTCGGGGAACCCGAGCACCTCGTCGAGCCCCTGCTGTCGGCCAACCCGGTGATCGGACTGATGGCCCCCGAACCGCCCGCCGGGGTGGAGCCGATCGGGCCGGGTCACCCGGCCGCGCCGATCAACAACCTGGCCCGCGGCTGCGACATCCGCCCGGAGCTGACCGAGACGTTCACCGCCGACGGCGCCCCGGTGTTCAAGATCTGGGTCCGGCCCAAGCAGGGTCCGGTCGACGTGCTCTTCGCGCTGATGAGCGGGGACATCTCGGTGCCGGTCTGTTACGCCGTCGACCGCCGCGGCTGGGCGCCGACCGTGCAGTTGACCGCCTACCTGCGCGCCCGGCCCGCCGACGGGTGGCTGCGGGTGCTGTGCACGACGACCCAGATCGGTCGGGACTGGTTCGACGAGGATCACACCGTCGTCGACAGCACCGGGCGCATCATCGTCCAGACACGCCAACTGGCTTTGGTGCCAGGGCAGTAGGGTTTGCGGGCATGGCCAGAATCGCGATCATCGGCGGCGGCGGCATGGGTGAGGCGCTGCTCGCCGGGCTGCTCCGGGCGGGACGACAAGTCAAGGACCTCGTGGTGGCCGAGCGGCTGGCCGATCGGGCCGACTACCTGTCGAACAAGTACTCGGTGCGGATGGCCTCGGTCGGTTCAGCGGTGGAGACCGCCGACTTCGTCATCGTCGCGGTCAAACCCTCCGACGCCGAGTCCGTGGTCGCGGTGATCGCCGAACTGGCCGCCCAGGCCGACAGCGACACCGTCGAGCAGGTGCTGATCAGCGTATGCGCCGGCATCACCACAGCCTTCTACGAAGCCCGGCTGCCCGCGGGTTCACCGGTGATCCGGGTGATGCCGAACGCGCCCGCGCTGGTCGGCGCGGGGGTCAGCGCCCTGGCCAAGGGGCGGTTCGCCACCGACGAGCACCTGGCGCAGGCCTCGACTCTTTTCGAGAGCGTCGGCGCGGTGGTGACGGTGCCGGAAAGCCAGCTCGACGCGGTCACCGCGGTGTCCGGTTCCGGCCCGGCCTACTTCTATCTTTTCGTCGAGGCACTGGTCGACGCGGCGGTCGCCAACGGCCTGCAGCGGGCGATCGCGACCGATCTGGTGGCCCAAACCATGGCCGGTTCGGCCGCAATGCTGCTCGAGCGCATCGACGACGAGCGAACGGCCGGCACCGACACCGGGCTGGACACCACCCCCGCGCGACTGCGCGCCATGGTGACCTCCCCGGCCGGCACCACTGCCGCTGGCCTGCGGGAACTGGAGCGCGGTGCGGTGCGGGCGGCGGTGACCGCCGCCGTGGACGCCGCAAAAACACGCTCTGAGCAGCTAGGAATTACATCCGAGTAGTTCAAGAATTTTCTGAGGGATCTACCCACACCCGTCGCAGTAACCCCATACGCCACGCTATTCTCCTCGTGTATGCACGGGTCGGCGCCAGCGGTGGGGAAGCCGCTGGAACAGCCCGTGCCTGACGGATTGGGTTGCGATGACGTCTATGAACGGGCCATCGGCGCGAGACGCGGCTAGCGGAAAGTCGGCGCGTGATGCCGGTGGCGCCGACGGTCAGCCGGTCGCCAGAGCTCAATTTCTCACCGTCGCCGAGGTCGCTGCCCTGATGCGGGTCAGCAAGATGACGGTCTACCGGCTGGTGCACAACGGGGAACTGCCCGCGGTGCGGGTCGGACGCTCGTTCCGGGTGCACGCCAAGGCCGTGCACGACCTGCTGGAGACGTCGTACTTCGACGCCGGTTAGGCACCGCGTCCGCGCCGGCATTCACGGCCGCTCGCGACCACCGTTTTCCGTTCCTCCCGCCCGGTTGGGTAAGGTGACCGGGACACAGGAGAGCCCGGTTTCAGCGGGCAGTTGCGAAGACTTAGGTAGCGGAGTTCATGGGTTCAGTCATCAAGAAGCGGCGTAAGAGAATGTCCAAGAAGACGCATCGCAAGCTGTTGCGTCGCACTCGGGTGCAGCGCAGAAAACTCGGTACGTAGCGCCCCG
>JAGQTW010000312.1 GCA_020438785.1 Mycobacterium sp.
GCCCAGTGGTGTACCTGACGCACGAACATGCCGCCGCGTACCTCGAAGCTGATGTCCAGCGCGGAGGCGTACGCCCGCGACATCTCGACGCCGCGCAGCGGCTGGTAGACGCCGTTGTAGGTGACCTCGGCCATCGACGGGTCGAAGAACAGGGTGAGGTACACGCCGGTCAACAGCAGCACGATGAAGCTGTACAGCGCGACCTCGCCGAGCAGGAACGACCAGTGGGTCGGGAACACCTTGTTGAGTTGTCGCCGCAGCGCGGCCGACGGGTGGTAGCGGGAATCGATGGCATCGCCCTGTGCGGCGGCGATCGCGGACATTGTCTTCATGCGCTGGCTCCAGAAGCTACGCGGGACAGGTCAGTGGTGCACCCGTACTTCGGAGCGGCGCGGCCGGCGGATGGCTTCGGTGTCCACCGGTCACATTTGCGTAAGGGATGAAATCAGCAGATGCATCAATAGTGGTAGGTGTCCGACGGCGCGGGGACGTGCACGGCCTGGTCGTCGTCGAAGGCCGAGACCTCGATGCCGTAGGCCCGGGCGAGGTCGAGGATCTTGTTGGCCCGCGCGATCCGCGGCAGGTCCGAGCCGTTGCGGATCTCACCGCCGTCGCGCTCGAACTCGGCGAAGAACTCCTTGGCCCAGGCGATCTCGTCCTGCGACGGGGAGAGGCCCTCGTTTACCGGCGCGCACTGGTCCGGGGTCAGGCAGATCTTGCCGGTCATCCCGAACTCGGCCGACACCGCGGTGGCCTCGCTGAGCTTCAGCGCGCTGGAACCCACCGTGGGACCGTCGATGGGGCCGGGGAGGTGGGCGGCCTTCGCGGCGATGGTGAAGCGGGCGCGCGTGTAGGCCAGGGTGGCGGGGTTCTCCCCGAAACCGGTGTCGCGGCGGAAGTCGCCGATGCCGAACGCCAACCGGAAGGTGCCCTTGGTGGCGGCGATCTCGGTGATGCGCTCGAGTCCGCGGGCGGTCTCGACCAGTGCGACGATCGGAACGTTGGGCAACCGCTTTGCCGTCTCGGTGACGTGGTCGACGGACTCGACCATCGCCAGCATCACTCCCCCGACGGACAGGTTGGCCAGCATCGCGAGATCGTCGGCCCACCAGGGCGTCCCGAATCCGTTGATCCGCACCCAGTCGGTGTTGCCCGCGGTCAGCCAGCGCACCACGTTGTCGCGGGCCGCCGCCTTGTCCTTCGGCGCGACGGCGTCCTCGATGTCGAGCACCACGATGTCGGCGCGGGAGCGGGCCGCGGCGGCGAACCTGTCGTACTGGGCGCCGTTGACGAGAAGCCAGCTCCGCGCCAGTACCGGATCGATGCGGTACCCGGCATCGTCGTGGGATTCCCAGCCGCTGGTCTGGTCGTACATCGTGTCGTCCTGGTGCCTTCCGTACCGCAGATGTGTGGCTCCATAGTGGCAGCACCGGCGGCCGGCGCCGAAATCAGGCCGCTGAAGGCCCGGGCGGTGCGACGTGCAAGCTACGTTGATCTGCGGCCCGACGACGAGGAGTAGCTGTGGACGGCGTGCGTAGGACGGAGGCGGAGCCGGCACCGGAGCCATCCCGATTCTCGATGCGGCGCATCCCACTGGAGCTCCGCAAGGCGGCCGCGGTGCTGGGAATCGCCATGCTGATGGCGGCGTCGTTCGTCGCGGCCTATACCGTCGCGCTCGGGCAACCCTTCCCGCGGGACATGCCGGTCGGGGTGGCCGGCGCTGCGGCCGACACCGCGCCACTGGTCGCCGCGCTGCACAGCAGGCCCAGCGAGTTCGACGTGCACGAGTATCCGACCCGGGACGCGGCGATCGCCGCGATCAACGACCAGCGCATCACCGCCGCCATCGACGCGACCGCGAGTCCGCCCCAGTTGCTGCTCGCCAGTGCCAGCGACCCGTCCGGCACCCGCGTGCTGACTCAGTTGGATCAGACGCAGCCGGGCCAGTTCAAGCTGCCCATCGTCGACCTGTATCCGCTGCCGCCATCGGATCCGGCCGGCCTGGCCACGTTCTATCTCGTCATCGCCGCCACCCTCCTGGGTTTCACCACGATGTTTCAGCTGCGCGCCAACGTCAAGACGTTGTCGCTGCCCCGATGGCTGGGCTGCGTGGCGGCGCTGGCCGTAATCGGCGGTGCCGCACTGGCTTTCGTGATCGGTCCGGTGCTGCACGCCCTGACCGCACCGTTTCCGGAGCTGTGGTTGCTGGTCTCGCTGCAGATCGGGATCGCCGCGACGTTCAACTCGGCCATGCTGGTGCTGATGCACCGGTGGGCGATCATTCCGACCTGGATCGTGTTCATCCTGCTCGGCAACACCTCCTCGGGCGGGGCGGTGTCGGCCTCCCTGCTGCCGCAACCGTTCGCCTTCCTCAACCACGCGCTGCCCAGCGGCTCGACCGTATCGGCGATCCACACCGCGGCTTACTTCCCGCACAACCAGCGCGCGCTGCCCTTCATCGTCCTCGGCCTCTGGCTGGTGGCGACGCTGACGGCCCTGATCGTTTCCGCCCGCAAACTGGGTCGCTCGCCCGCGGCGTGACGTCATAGGCTGGCGGCATGATCCAAGCCGGTCGCATCGTGTCGGTCTGGCGGTATCCGGTGAAGTCGATGGCGGGTGAGCGAGTCGCCTCCGCCGACCTCACCACACTCGGCGTGCACGCGGACCGGACCTGGGCCGTGCGCGACGTCGAACATGCCACGACGACCGGCGCCAAGAAACTGCCCGGGCTGCTGTGGTGCACCGCGCGCTACCCGCACACCCCGCCCGCCGACGCCGGCCCCGGACATGCGCCCGAGGTGATCATCGGCTTCCCGGACGGCCGGGAGATCTCCAGCTCGGATCCCGGCGTGCACCGCGCGCTGTCGGAGTACGTCGACCGGGAGGTCGAACTGCGGGCGCTGCCGCCGATGACCGACCGCCGCCAGTACCGCACCCCGATGGCCACCAAGGCCGACCTGCGCACCATCTTCGGCCTGGAGCCCGACGAGCCGCTGCCCGACCTGTCGATGTTCCCGGTGCGCAAGCTCGCCGAGATCACCCGCTACGCCACCCCGATCGGCAGCTACGTCGACGCCTATCCGGTGCACATCCTGACCAGCCAGAGCCTGGCCTCGATGGCCGCCCTGGCGCCGGACTCCGAGTTCGACGTGCGCCGGTTCCGGCCGACGATCCTCATCGACGCCGACACCGGCTCCGAGCACCCGGAGTGGGACTGGTGCGGCGGCCTGCTGCGCGGCCCGCACGCCGCGCTGCAACCGCTGATCCCCACCATCCGCTGTGTGATGCCGTCCCACGAGCAGCCCGAGCTCAAGCGGGACCGTGAGATCACCCGCACCATCGCCGCGCACTCGCGGCGCTGCCTCGGTGCCTACGGCAACGTGGTCACACCCGGCCGGATCGCCGAGGGCGACGTGCTGCGGCTCGAGCCACCCGCCCGGCCGTCCGGCGACTCGGTGGCCGGCACGCTCAAGCGGTCGCTGATGCGCGCGGTTTCCGCGGCCATCCCTAACGGAAGGAACTGAGGAATGCGCACCGCACTCGGCATCGCCGGCGTCATCGTGGCCCTGTTCGGCCTGCTGTTCACCCTGCAGGGCTTCGGCGCCGTGCAGGGCAGCCCGATGAGCAACACCACGACGTGGTCGGTGCTCGGCCCGATCATCGCGCTCATCGGGGTCGGGGTGGCCATCACCGCATGGCTGCGGCGCTGAACCGGCTAGACCGAATAGATCCAATAGAGGGTCAGGATCACCGCTGCGATCACGTAGACCGACCACAACACGATGATGGTCGTCCGGCGTGACTCAAACGGCGACATCGACTCCGGCCGCACCTGGGCGTCAACTGCTGGTTCGAAAGTCATCGGCGCGCTTGTACCCCTCGCGGATGGCGCTCAAACGCTCAAATCAGATCCTGAAGGGACCGGAGCCGCTCGCGCCACCGGCCGACCCGCTCGTCGTCGCGCACCGCGAAGGCGGCGAGCTGATCGCGGTCCGGGCCCGGCGGCATCGGGGCGACCGGCAGGTGCCCGTCGACCGGGATCAACGACCGCCACGGCGACACCAGGTCGCCGACGAGGACCGCGGCGGTGCCGAGCCCGCACGCCCCGGCGAGTTCGGGCAGTGCGCCGGCCAGCGCCAGCCCGCCGGCAAGGCCGACGCTGCTGTCCGGCTCCGCGGAGACCACGCACGGCAGGGCGCAGTTCTCGGCCATCCGCAGCGCGCGGCGCACCCCGCCGAGCGCGTTGACGGTCAGCACGGCGACGTCGGCCGCCTCGGCCAGGGCGAGGCCGAACGGGTCGGGCGCGTCCCGGATCGACTCGTCGACGGCGATCCGCACGTCCACCCGGCGGCGGACCTCGGCCAGCTCGGGAAGGGTGGCGCAGGGCTGCTCGACGAAATCCAATCCGCCGGCGGCCCGGTCCAGCGCGGCGATCGCCGCGACGGCGGTGTCGACGTCCCACGCTCCCCCGGCGTCGCACCGGATGACGGCGTCCGAGCCCAGTGCCGCCCGGACCGCCGCGACCCGCGCGATGTCGTCATCGAGGGAGCCCAGGCCGCGGGCGACCCGCACGTCGGCGGTGCCGCAGCCACCGGTGGCGGCGATGGCCGCGGCCGGCTCGGGTTCGACCGCGGGCACCGCGACGGCCACCGCCACCCGCCCACGCACCGGGTCCGGCCATCCCACGGTGCCGGCCTCGATGGCGGCGGTGAGGTAGCGCGCGGCCCGCACACCGGCGACCGCCGCCGGCGGGCTGAACTCACCCCAGCCCTGCGGGCCCTCCAGCAGCATCCCCTCACAGCCGGCGAAACCGTGCCAGCCGTCCCGGGCCGGGATCGCGAAGACCGGCCCGTTGTCGAAGTCGATGTAGGCGTGCACGGCGCGCTAGGACGAGCCGG
>JAGQTW010000313.1 GCA_020438785.1 Mycobacterium sp.
AAGGAGATGTACACCTTCGCCGACCGCGGCGACCGCTCGGTCACGCTGCGCCCGGAGGGCACCGCCGGGGTGATGCGCGCGGTTATCGAGCATGGCCTCGATCGCGGCGCGCTGCCGGTCAAGCTCTGCTACGCCGGCCCGTTCTTCCGCTACGAACGCCCGCAGGCGGGCCGCTACCGGCAACTGCAGCAGGTCGGCATCGAGGCGATCGGTGTCGACGACCCGGCGCTGGACGCCGAGGTGATCGCGATCGCCGACAGCGGCTTCCGCGCCCTGGGGCTCGACGGCTTCCGGCTGGAGATCACCTCGCTGGGCGACGACACCTGCCGGCCGCAGTACCGGGAACTGCTGCAGGAGTTCCTCTTCGGTCTCGACCTCGACGAGGACACCCGCCGGCGCGCCGAGCTCAACCCGCTGCGGGTGCTCGACGACAAGCGCCCGCACATGCGCGAACTCACCGCCGACGCCCCCGTCATGGTCGACCACCTCTCCGACGTCGCCAAGGCACACTTCGAGACGGTGCTGGCGCACCTGGACGCCCTCGGGGTGCCCTACGTGGTCAACCCGCGGATGGTGCGCGGACTGGATTACTACACCAAGACCACTTTCGAGTTCGTCCACGACGGGCTGGGCGCGCAGTCCGGGATCGGCGGCGGCGGACGTTACGACGGGTTGATGCGCGAACTGGGGGGACAGGACCTCTCCGGCATCGGGTTCGGCCTCGGGGTCGACCGCACCATGCTGGCGCTGCACGCCGAGGGCAAGACGGCGGGCGACACCACCCGCTGCGAGGTCTTCGCGGTGCCGCTCGGAGAGCAGGCCAAACTCGAACTGGCCAAGCTGGCCGCCGCGCTGCGGGCCGCCGGCGTGCGAGTCGACCTCGCCTACGGCGACCGGGCGCTGAAGGGGGCGATGCGCGCCGCCGACCGCTCCGGTGCCCGGGTCGCCCTGGTGGCCGGCGACCGCGACGTCGAGGCGGGCACCGTCGGCGTCAAGGATCTGTCCACCGGGGAGCAGGTCGACGTCGCGGCCGACGCGGTGCTCGCCGAGGTCCTCGCGCGGCTCGCCTAGCCGGTTCGCTCGCCGGGGGGCGCAACCCACGGTGAACTCAGCGAATTCTCAACCGATTCTTGGCTGTTGCTTTGCTGAGCCGGGAACCGGGGCGGGCGCGCTACGCGTTTGTCTGTGCATGACCACCCAGATGGGCGCGGACCTCATCGAGAGCTACCTGCGTACCCGGCACGTGCGGTATTTCCGCGGCCACCACGATGATGAGTTCTTCTTTCTCGTCAACGCCTATCACGGGCGGCTGCACGTACACCTCGAGCCGTCCGGACCCGATCGCGAGTCGGTGACCATCCGCGTCACCGCCGAGCGCTACTACCCGGCCGCTGAACGCGCGGCGATCGCGTCGCTGGCCGACCGGTGGAATCAGGCCCACCCGGCGTCGGGCGCCGTCGTGTTCTCCTCGTGCGACCCGCGGTTGGTCGGCGTCGCGGCCGAGAGCCGCTACCGCAATACCGACGCCGGTTTCGGGGACTTCGCCGACCAGGCGATCCAGGCCGCGGTCGACCTGTTCGGTCGCCTGCACCTCGCGGTCGAGCAGGGCCGGTCCGGCGACGGTCAGCGGCTGCTCGACGCGGGCTGAGCCGCCGCGCCGGGCGGGCGCCGCCGGCGCAGGATCACCCACGTCGCCACCGCGGCCAGCACCGCGATGACCGCGACCGTCGCGGCCACGGGCACCCACACCGGGGTGTCGTCCGATTCGCTGGGGCCGCCGATCACCTGCTGAAAGGGCTCGTCGGACGGCGCCGGCCCGAAGGTGAAATCGTCGGTGATCGAGGCCGGGTCGGGGATCGCCGTGGTGATCCGGGTCAGGTAGGGGTTGGCCGCGCTCAACTCGGTCAACGTCTCGTCGGTGGTGCGGCCGGCGATCGAGCCCGCGAAGTCCACCGCGACGTTCTGCCGGCCGGCGTCGAGGTCGGTGCGCTGCATCCGGTGCTCGGCCAGCGCATAGATCACCACGCGCTGCGGATTCTTGGCCGCCGCCGACATCCGCATCGGGTACACCAGCCGATCCGAGGCGAACTGCAGCTTCACCGGGTCGATCTGCCCGCTGAGCGGCTTCTCGCCGGTCAACCGCATCGCGACGAATGACCAGCCCTGCCGCAGGTAGGGATCCAACTGCGCGCTGACCTCCGGGCGCAGGCGGTAGCCGTGCGAGTCCAGCCACTGCCGCACCCCGGCGAGATCCCCACCGGTCAGGGTGGTCGCTTCCAGCGGCCCGAGTTGCACCTGGGCGACGACGATCGGGGCGGCGCCGGGGGCGGCGGCAACCTCGTCGAGGTCGGTGTTGTTCCGGCCGGGCCGCACCCGCGGCGCGCTCAGCCGGGCCAGTTCGTCGAACAGGGCCGGCTTGGCCTGGGTGGCCGTCGCCGGCGTCGGGGTGGGGATGATCAGCGCGGCGTTGTCGGCGACCGACTCCAGGTCCAGGCGCATGACGATGGTCTCGGTGCCACCGTGGGTGGCGATCAGCGCCTGCTCCCCGGTCACCCGGGCGTCCTGGTCGTGGCTGACGATCCCACCGCAGGCGCATGCGCCCGCCGGACCACCGGGAGCCACGAACAGCATTCCGGTCGCCAGTGCCGCCGCCACCGTCATGCGCACCACATGCATCCCGCCATGATGCCTCAGCGTGAGCCGCCGTGGACGGCGGTCGTCAGGACCGCGTCGAGGTCGCCCAGCCCGCCGGTGAAGGGGTTGCCGCGCAGCAGCACATACGTCCCGCCCGGCGTCTGCGCGACCAGCTTGGGTGAACTCGAGCCCAATTGCATCCGGCGGTGGAAGGTGACCGCGGCCAGCGGGGCCAGCGCGCGGCCGTCGCCGTCGAGATAAACCCCCGCTGCCCGGTCGAACACCGCGGTCGGCCTGAAGCTGCGCAGTGGGATCAGCCGCGTCCGGCGGATGCGACGCACCGTGGCCAGGGCGATCGCACCCGCCGCGACCCCGACCCCGAGCAGGGCGGCACACACCGGCAGCGGCACACCGGTGCCGTGCCCGATCGCGGCGGCGGTCAGGGTGGCCGCGCCGAATCCGCCGAAAACCAGGGCGAGGACCCCGGCCACGAATGCCAGGATCGCCGGCGGGCCGTTGCCGCGGTCGACCACCAGCACCAGCGGGCCGCTCTCGGCGATCACCAGACCGCCCACCTCCCGCAGAATGCGTGGCTCGGCGGAAGACATGACCCAGAGTCTGCCAAGATTTCCGCGATACCGGCGGCCGGCTGGTCCCGGTCGCCTCCGCGAGGCTTCGGGGCCGGTGCCGTCGTGGCCGGGAAAGGCGGATCACCACGGCTTTTGCCGGTACGGACTCGCTGCGGCCCGGGTCGTCCGTAACGGTCTCGGTAGCCTGATCGATATGGCCGATATGCGACAACTGACAGCAAGGGTGTCTGCGGCGTTGGTGCTGGCGGCCGCCGGTGTGGCGGTCACGGGCGCCACGGCCGGCGCCGATCCGGCCGCGCCCGCAGGCGCGCACCAGGTCCGGTACACGCTCTCGTCCGGAGGGACGGCGAACTTCGACCTCTACTACCTGGTGGCCCAGCCGCCGAGCAAGGCGGCCTACGACGCCGACGCATACTCCTACCTGAAGAAGGAGAGTGTCACGGTCGGCCCGGATCAGCCCTGGGTGTTCGACACGTCGCTCGCCGACCCGAGTTGGGCCATCCTGACCGTGAGCAGCACCACGCGCGGTGGCCAGGCCGCCCCCAATCCGCACTGCGAGATCGCCGTCGACGGCCAGGTCGCCGTTCAGCAGGACGCGCCGTACAACCTGCAGTGCCAGCTCAAGCAGTGGTGAGGACCGGCTGACGGTCAGCGGCGCAATTCTTGAACGAATTGTGCGATCGCCGTGCCGATTTCGTGCGGGCTGTCTTCCTGGATGAAGTGCGTGCCCGGCACGGTCACCTCCGTCAGGTTCGGGAAGGTCCGCGCGTAGTCCCGGACCGCCCCGCGCATCAGTGAGCCCGGTTCGGCGTTGACGAAGAGCTTCGGCACCGTGCTGGTTTCCAGCCAGGCACCGTAGTCGCGCACGATCGCCGTGACGTCGGCCGGCTCGCCGTCGATCGGGATGTTGCGAGGCCACGAGAGCGTGGGCCGTCGGCCTTCGCCGGGGCGGGCGAACGGCGCCCGGTAGTGGTCCATCTCCTCGTCGGTGAGCGTGCGCATGATCGCCCCCGGCAGCACTGCCTCGACGAACATGTTGTGCTCCAACACCATCTCCTCGCCGGCGGGGGAGCGGAAGCCCTCGAAGACCGGCCGCACCCGGCGCGGGAACTCATCCCAGGTGATGGGCTTGACGATGCCCTCCATGAAGGCGATGCCCGCGACGCGGTCGCGGTGCTGATTGGCCCAGTGGAAGCCCAGCGCCGAGCCCCAGTCGTGCAGGACCAACACCACGTTGTCGCCGAGGTCGAGGGCGTCCCACAGGGCGAAAAGGTGGTCGCACTGTTCGGCGAAGTGATAGCGGCCGGGGCCGGAGTCGGGAAGCTTGCCCGACGACCCCATGCCGACGAGGTCGCAGGCGACGAGGCGGCCCAATCCCTCCAGGTGCGGCATGACATTGCGCCACAGGTAGGACGAGGTGGGGTTGCCGTGCTGGAAGACGATCGCATCTCCGTCGCCCTCGTCGACGTAGGCCATCGGGGTGCCGAGGATGTCGATCTGCCTCAGCCGTCCGAAGGGTCGGGTACCGATCATTGATCGCTCCTAGTGCTGATGGTTGTCGTGGTGGTCCGCGAAGGTCGCCGCGGTCCGGCGCGCGATGCGCAGGACGCGATCGGAGAACTCGGCGTCGGGCACCGCTCGGGCCAGGGAGATGCCGCCGAAGCAGATGATCGCGAGGGCGATGGCGTCGTCCATCCGTTCGTCGGACTCTTCCCCGTCGCAGACGGCGGCCAGCGACTTCATCAGCTCGCGCTGATAGCCGGCCCGGAAGCTCTGCGGGGCACGGGCGGCCTCGGAGCTCAACGCGGCGAATCCGCACGCGGTGCCGAGATCGTCGCGATGGGCCGCGGTGAGGTAGCGCTTCGCCAGCCGCTTGAGCCGGTCGCTCCAGGCCTCCTTGGGGCCCGGCTTGATCCAGTGGGAGCGGCCGGTGGTTATCGCGTGTGTGAACGCGGCGTTGGCCAACTCCTGCTTGTTGTCGAAATGCGCGTAGAACGCGCCATGGGTCAGGCCCGCGTCGCGCATGACGGGGGCGATCGCCGCGCCGTCGAGACCCTCTTCCCGCAGCCGGCGGGCCGCCGCGTCCAGGATCCGGTTCAGCGATTGCTGCTTGCCGATACGGCGGCTGGCGGCCGGGGCTTTTCGCATGATGCTCATCATACTATTCGCATGTTGAACATCATGCCAATTCGCCGGGTGGCATCCTGAGCTGGTGGGCCTGATAATCCGGTTGGTCGAGTTGTTGCTCGTCCTGGTGCCGTTGGTCGGTGTCATCCTCGCCGTCGTGAAGGGCATCTCCGCAGCCACCAAACGCTCGGCCGAGCGGGACGGCGAGTTGCCATCTGCCGACGGTTACCCGGTGCAGCCCCGCATCCTGGCGGCGAAAAGCCAAGCGGCGCAGTGGCGCACGATCACCCGCGTGCTCGACGAGCATCACCGGACCGACTCGCGCTGGCTGTCTTACGAACTCGATGCCGCCAAACTGCTCGACTTTCCGGTGATGACCGATATGCGCGATCCGCTGACGATGGCATTTCACCGCGCCAAGCTGCGGGCCGATCTGCTCCGGCCGGGCAAGGCCGAGGACCTGCTCGACGACCCGGACGCGGCCCGGCAGTACCTGGATGCGGTCGAGGCCTATGGCACGGCCTTCAACGCCGCGGAGGCCGAGGCGGTGCGCCGGCGTCGCAGCGACTTCTCGCGCGAGGACCGCCAGCGGCTGGCGCGGGCACAGAGCCTGCTGCGGGTGGCCGGTGATGCCGCGGCCACGCCGCAGGAGCGGGAGCACGCCTACGGGTTGGCCCGTACCGAACTCGAGGGTCTGGTGGTGCTGCCGGAGGGGGCCCGGGCAGCCCTCGAGCGGGGGATCGCGGGGGAGCTCGACGATTAGGCGCCATTGACATCCTATCGAACATGTATTCGAATAGAGCTGTGCGATGGGCGGAGCAGGGGGTGCGGGTCGACGACGGGGCGCTGCCCGGACTGCAGCGCATCGGGTTCGTCCGCACCGTCCGCGCGCCGCAGTTCGAAGGCGTCACCTTCCACGAGGTGTTGTGCAAGTCCGCGCTGAACAAGATGCCCGCCGCCGCCATGCTGCCCTTCCGGTTCACCGTCAACGGCTACCGCGGTTGCGCGCATGCCTGCCGGTACTGCTTCGCCCGGCCCACCCACGAATACCTGGAGCTCGATCCGGGGGCGGACTTCGACAGCCAGATCGTGGTCAAGACCAACCTCGTCGATGTGCTGCGGAGGGAGTTGGGCCGGCCGTCCTGGCGGCGTGAGACGGTCGCGCTGGGCACGAACACCGACCCCTATCAGCGCGCCGAGGGTCGCTACGAGCTCATGCCCGGCATCATCGACGCGCTCGCCGGTTCCGGGACGCCGCTGTCGATCCTGACCAAGGGCACGCTGCTGCGCCGCGATCTGCCGCTGATCGCCGCTGCGGCACAACGGGTTCCGCTGTCGGTGGCGATATCGCTGGCGGTCGGTGACCCGGATCTGCACCGCGACGTCGAGCCGGGCACCCCGTCACCGCAGGCGCGGCTGAGCCTGATCACCGCGGTGCGCGATGCCGGCCTGCCCTGTCATGTGATGGTCGCCCCGGTGCTGCCGCACCTCACCGACTCGGCCGAGCACCTCGACTCGCTGCTCGGCCAGATCGCCGCGGCCGGCGCCACCGGCGTGACGGTGTTCGGACTGCACCTGCGCGGTTCGACCCGGGGCTGGTTCATGTCCTGGCTGGCCCGTTCGCACCCGGAACTCGTGCCCACCTACCGCCGGCTGTACGGCCGAAGCGCCTACCTGCCCGCCGACTACCGCGCGATGCTGCGCGGGCGCGCCGCGCCACTGGTCGCCCGGCACGGCCTCAGCGGAGAGCGCCGACCCTTCACCCCGCCGGCGCCTACGCCGGGCGCGCCGGCCCCGCAACGGCAGCTGAGCCTGTTCTAGCCGCGACCGTGGGGATTATGCGGTGAAATCGCCGCCGAAACGCTCCGCACAGCAAGCACAGTGGCGGCGGCCTCTAGCTGCGGCCGCGCTTGACCTGATTGAACGGCACGCCCTTGTCGGCGGCGTACTCCCGGGGGAAGCCCAGCACCCGCTCGCCGATGACGTTGCGGCCCACCTCGGTGGTGCCGCCGCCGAGCGAGGCGGTCTGCCGGGACAGGTAGCGCTCGCCCTGGGCGAACAACCCGTCACCTTCGTCGACCACGCCCGCGGTCCCGGTGATCGCCAGCGTGGTGTCGAGTTCGAGGTTGATGTTCTCGGCGTGTGAGATCCGGATGATCGACCCGGCGGCCGGGGGCAGCGAGCCGTCGTTGACCCCGTGGTAGACGTGGTCGATCAGCTGCTG
>JAGQTW010000314.1 GCA_020438785.1 Mycobacterium sp.
ACTTCGAACTCGCCATCGCCGTGGCGATCGCCACCTACGGCGCCACCTCCGGACAAGCCCTGGCCGGGGTCGTCGGGCCGCTCATCGAAGTCCCGGTACTGGTCGCCCTGGTCTATGTCTCACTAGCCCTGCGGAAACGGTTCCACCATCACACCTCCCAACACCTGCCCACCACCGGCTCGACGACGAGAACGGAATGATCGACCATGACCGACAGCCCCGTGACCCATCAGCTACGCGGTGACCTTTCCATCGACCAACAACTCGCGCTGAAATCCGCCGCCACCCGGCTGGAATCTGAGTTCGCCGACACGTTCGGCACCGAAACCATCGAACGGTTTCTCTGCTCCTCATATGACCAATTCGCCAGCCGCGCCACCATTCCCAACTTCCTGCCCCTGCTGGCCGAACGATTCGCCCGCCAGCGCCTCCACGCCCTCGCGAGGGTTGAAGGCCACATCAACGACGGCAAACCGACCGTGCTGTTCCTCTGCACGCACAACGCCGGCCGCTCCCAAATGGCCCTGGGGTTCTTCACCCACTACGCCGGCGACAAGGCGATCGCCTGGTCGGGCGGGTCCGAACCCGGCAACGAGATCAACCCTGCCGCCATCGAAGCCATGCGCGAAGTCGGGATCGACATCACCGGTGAATACCCCAAACCCTGGACCGACGAAATCGTCCAGGCCGCCGATGTCGTCATCACCATGGGCTGCGGCGACGCCTGCCCGATCTTCCCCGGAAAACGCTACGAGAACTGGGAACTCCCGGATCCCGCCGGCCAAGGCCTCGACGCCGTACGCCCGATCCGCGACGACATCGACGAACGCGTCCGCCGACTACTGGCCGACCTGAACGTCCCCATCACCCGATAACCCCGAAAACACCAGGGACACACCAACTATGGCAGAGACATCTGTGTTGTTTGTCTGCGTCAGTAACGCCGGAAAATCAGTCATGGCCGCCGGACTCATGCGCCACCTCTCCGCACCCAACATCCACATCGCCTCGGCCGGCACGCACGCCAAGACCGCGGTCAACACCCTCTCGGCGCAGGTGCTGGCCGAAGTCGGCGTCGACATCAGCGGCCATCAGCCCACCCAGCTGACCGACCAGATGCTCGACGATGCCGACCTGGTCGTCATCGTCGGCAGCCAAGCCCACCTCGACAATCACCCCGGCACCCGCATTCAACGCTGGGATACCGACGAACCCTCCCTACGCGGCATCGACGGCATCCAGCGCATGCGAATCATCCGCGACGACATCAACACCCGCGTTCAGGCCCTCGCCGACGAGCTCAGCAGTCAATCGTCCTGACCGAGAAGCAGCGACGACTCCCACCGCACCAAATCAATCGCGGCAACAACGCTCGGGTCATCCGGATCAACACCGTCATCCACGAGCGCTTGGCGCTCCTCAGCATCCACACCCATTCAACTTGACTAGTGCAGATAAGTCCGCCCGTAGCGGTCGCGTGCATCCTGACTGGCGTCTCCAAGCACCGCGACGCGCCGGTTCATCAGCGTCGCCGTCGCGAACTCTGTCGCCTGGCGGCCCCAGCACTCCTCGGTGCCTTTCGTCTCGGGGGTGTCGATGCCGAGAACACGCACCCGCAAGCGTCCACGAGCGTCGTCGACAACATCCACAGTGTCACCATCGACCACGCGCAGCACCGTCGCCGTTGCCGGCGCGGCGTCCACCGGAGCCGCACACGCCGTCGCCGGGATCGCGACCGCAGCAGTGGCGGCGACCGTCAGCGCTGTCGCTAAACAGATTCTCATGCATCCATTTTCGAGCCTGCTTCGATGTCTTCCTGCACCAAATTCGAAGACGATCCTCAAGGACCGGACAGCTCGGCAATCAGTGCTTGCACCCTCGCGGCATCTTCGGCGCCAAGCGGCGCGCCCGCCTCGGCTTCCTCCACCAGCTGCACCGCAAGTCCGCCCACGGCGGCGGCTTCACCCGCGCTCAGATTCGCCCCACGTCGCGCCGCGTACAACCGCTGGCCCAGCGTGGCGTCCGGATGAGCCGCGGCCTTGAGCATGAGTTCGTCGTAGCGGCCCCGAATATGACCGAGTGATTTGACCACCTCAGCTGGAGAGCCCTCGCTATGGCGCACCGCGCGAATTGCCAACGCCTCCAGCTTGCGCAGGTCAGCCAGAATGGTCGATGCCCGGCTAGGGAAGTCCGGGTACGTCGCCGCGGGGAGGTCGTCGATAGCGGTGTCGAAACGATCCAGGGCCAGTTTCAGCGCCTCGACCACTAGAACAGCGCCGCCCGACCCGCTGGGTGGCGCGAGCGTTTCGTCGGCGGCCGCGCCGGGCGTGGGTGGCGCTAACGTTTCTGCGGGCGGATCGCCGCCGTCACGAATGCGCGCTAAGGTTCCCGCCGGCCACTGCAAACACTGCTCTAGTGCGTGTCTGCTGCGCTCCCTGGGCCACGAGCGGCCTTTCTCAAGGCGGATCAACGACGGGGCGGTGATCACCTTCTGGCGCGCCAACTCGCGCTGCGATATGCCCAATTTGAGGCGTCGAGCTGCGACGGCGGCGCCCGCGCGGGCAATCCCGTCGTCGATCTCGTCGTCCTCCACCGCGCCAGTGTAGCCAGCGGTTATCACGATTTCGGAACAACGGCGGGCGCGTCACGGGGTGACTCCAGCGATGAAAAGCGCTAACTCTTGCAGTCCCTCAGCACCCCGCGTCGGGACCTACATTTAGCACTAGATTTAGCAGCAAGTGTGTGCGGTGCTAAATGTTGGTGCTAAAGTTCGGGTCAGTCGATAGCTCAGTGGGAGGAGCGACGGTGACCGTGACACTCCAACAACCATCGGTGCGCAGCAGCACCCAGCCATGCATTTCCGACCCCGACAGGTGGGCCGCCGGCGGGGAGGACCCGGAGCTCAAGGCGCTCTGCCGAGGCTGCCCTCGGCGCTGGCAGTGCGCCAAGGACGCACTCGACACCCCTGGCGCCGAAGGCATGTGGTCGGGGGTGCACATCCCCAAAGAAGGTCGGGGGCGCAACTTCGCGCTACGCCAGCTTCGATCGCTGGCCACTCATGGCGGACTTGTCGGTAAAGGCGCGCCTGGCGACGACGCCAGCTAGCGACGCTGGCCGCGGCCAGGCGTCGGAGAACCAGAGTGATCAGTGCGAAAGATGGTGCGGCGTGTCCTACCCGCCGCTGCGGAGCCCGTGGGGCATGCTCAGGCTGGCGCGGATATCCGCGCCCGGGTCGGCGCGGATATCCGCGCCGTGGGAAGGCTAGTTGCGCCACACCGAGCGCCACTGAGACGGAAAGGAGGCATCCGACCAACCACACCGCCGGCGCGTAAACCCTGGCGGCACAAGTGAAAACCTCACAGCGAAGCGCCTAACGGACAAACCCCCGGTCCTGAGACCGAGGGTCGTCACGTCCGAGTTGCCGCTCGAACCTTGGTGTCTTCGCGCGTCCCCTCCCTGAAGGGAATCGTCATGAACGACGCATCCCACGGTAGCGCATGTCCGCCCGGCGGTCTACCTGCAGCGCACCGTGACACCGCAACTCTACTGACGCACCGCTACCACGGGTCGAGCGCTCTGCTGCGCCGGCGCGGCACCGCCCGCACCACACCCGAATGGATCCGCCGGGCCGGGGGCGAGTGCTTCGACCGACTCCCCCGCATCGTCCTTGAAATCGAGCCGGTGGCGGCTATCCCCTGCTGGAGCGGTCGCGCTCGGAAGTGGGTGCACGAGACCGTGCCTACGGCCTACCGCAACCGCTACGACAGTCATGTCCGCCCTGCCATGCCCGGTAACCCCGTGAGCCTGAAATCGGTGATGGCAGTGGCCGAGGCGCGGGCATCGTTCGCAGATCACCGCACGGGCCGTAATTGCCGTCCAACGAACGACCGTCTCGCCGAAATCACCGGCCTCTCGATCCGCACTGTACAACGGGCCTCGACCGCACTACGGCTGCTCGGCGTCGCGACCGAAGTAATGCGCGGCCGGCAGCGCACCCGTGACGAGAGGTTCGCCAGCTGGCGCGTCGGCGACCGTGGACGCGGATGGGCTTCAGTGTGGGCTCTGCACGACAGTCGGTTCCGATCGCTGTCACCCCATCCCGGAGGGTCTTCTTTTAACCCCTTCAACTCCCGTAATAAATCACTCACTACCACCACCCGGCGCAAAAGCGCCGGTCGCAGCGCCGCTTCGCGTCGCCCTCGCCCGGACAACCGGGCGCTCCTGCTGGCAAATCACTGGATAGCCGATCCGCAAACTCCGGCCTGGGCCCGCCGGTATCGCACCGGCGGACCGTGGGCGGCGATGTTGACCACAGTCGCTCAACACGGCTGGACACCTCGGGACCTCAACCAGCTGATCACCGATTGGGTCGGCACCGGCCACTGGATCCCGGAAAGCCCGTACAAACCGATCGGGCTGCTCGGCAAGATCCTCGCCAGTCACGGCAACCCCGCCGAACGGCCCGCAGCCCTAGACGAAGCCCGTGAGCAGGCCGAACTGCTCGCCGTCAGACAACGCATCGACGCCCAGATCGAGAACCGCGAAACCCAGCGCCGGGCCCGCGAGGCCGGACGTGCTGCCCTGCAGGGTCCAGGGCACCGGGCCGCGCGGGCGATCCTCGACGAGATCGCGCAGCGGCGGAAAGGGCGCGGCAGCGGTGCCGCGGCGACACCATGAACCATCCAGCCGAACCGGACTGCGTGGCAGCGACTGTGCCGCTGCCCTGCCACGCCGACCCCGATCAGTGGTTCGATCCCGCCGCGCGGACACAGTCGTTGGCCGCCTGCCTGCGATGCCCGCGCCGCCGGTGGTGCGCGCGCCGCGCGCTGACATGCCGGCCTTCGTGGGGAATGTGGGCGGGTGTGTGGATCGACGGCCGCTTCACCCCCGTGGCGCATCGACTGAGCTCCATCGCCGCGGATACTCCTCCCCCACGCGCCACCGGGGCCGTCGCCGCGAGCCACCGGCCGCTTGTGCGTTCCCCTGTGCGGCCGGAGTCCCCTCCCCCCGCCGGCGTTCGTTGTTCCACGCCGGCACCCGCGGCCGCGCTGGTGTGGGCACGGGCCAGCGGGCACTGCGAGATCATGGCGCCAGACTGCCGCTTGACGGCGGACTCTCTTGAGTCTCGTCTCGGCGAGCCCCCCGGCAAGGACACCGCGTCGACCCTGTTCGCCGCTTGCGTACGCTGCGCCAATTCGATCGCGAGCCTTGACCCAAAACTGGCCCGCCGGCTCGGCTACCGTGTCTGCTCCCGAGATCGAGCTCCCGACGCGCCCTTTCTCTGGCGCCAACAGCATTGGGTCATCCTGAATACCGACGGCGCCTGTGGTGACGCTTCCCCACCAGGACCCCGCCGCGCTGGGCGAGACCGACCAAACCTGGTTCCCGGTGCGCCCCCGGACCATCGGCTGCGGCATTGCATGGGATGAAGGCTCACCCCGAGCCCGGCAGTGACCCGCACCGGCGTCGCCGATGCAGCGCTGACCTGCAATATACGGGCTAATGACGGAACAACACCGGATGATTGACGCGTCTGAAGACGCATAGAGGCCGTATAACCAAACGGACCTCACTCGGAACTACGCCGGGCGTGAAACGTCCGTACGACCGGACGTACTGACGCTTGACCCTCGTACAGATGACGCGTCGAACGCCGATTGACCTGCCGTGCCTGAGACGTCCGGTGCACCGGACGTCGGTACTGGCGTATTTCGGGCGCAACCCCGGGCAGTGCACCCAGACTGACGGTGTCGCGGACACACGGCCGGACGATGGAGCGAACACTCCGCCGCCTACACGGCCCGTAGTTCAGCCGTCCACCCCCACCGCCACCCGCCGGCCGAGTCGTCCGTGCCGCACCCCAATCACACAAACGACAACTAGCCCCAACAGCCACTCCAGTAACGGTTCGATCACACAGTGGTGCGGCGCCACGGGAATCCGCGCGTCGGGACTTAGGTTGGCCGCCATGACGATGAGCGGACCGGCCCGAACAATCCTCGTGGCCAATCAGAAGGGCGGCGTCGGGAAATCCACCACGGTTGCCGCGGTGGCGGAAATGATTGCCGCGGCGGGTAAGCGGGGACGACGGGTGCTCGTCGTCGATGGGGACCCGCAGGCCAATGTCACCGTCGAGGATCTCGGCGTCACCGGCGACCGCGGCCAGTCACTGTCGCAAACCCTGCAATACGGGGCCCCACTGGTACCAGTGCGCAACGTACGGCCCAACCTCGACGTCGTGGCCGGGGGACCCCAACTGGCCGTCGTCGGCGCCGCAGCGCATCTGATGTCCGAGAACGGCATCAACATGGCGATCAACCTGGAGACCGCGCTGTCAGCGCTGTGCGAATCCGAGGGGTACGACCTGGTCGTCATCGACTCCGGACCCGGAGACGTCCCACTGCTGGACACCTACCTGGCCGTCGCCAACTACCTCCTCATACCCACCCGCGACGATCAGGCAAGCCTGGGCGGCGTCGAACGCCTCGCCCGCCGGTTCTGGCGTGCCCGCAAACACGGCGCGTCAATTCAGCTGCTCGGCGTGCTGCTCTTCGACGTCAACCCGCGCGCCGTCAAACGCAATCAGGAGGTGTTCGCCCAGGTCCGCGAGATGCTCGAGGGAAGCGGGACCACGCCCTTCGACATCACCATCCGCTCGGCGCCAGCCGCCGCCGTCGACATGCGCACCCTGCACAGGACCGCAGGCGAGCTGGTCGCGCTGGCCCACGACGACCGCCGGAGCCGTCTGGCCCGGCTGCGCGACAAACAAAGTCCCGAACGAGGACTGTGGACCAGCGACCCCAGCGGTCTCGCCGCCGACTACCAGGAACTGGTCCGCGAGATCATCGGCCGCCTCGTCCGCTTCGAATCCACACCCATGGAGGTGAGCGCCGGATGACCCCGACCCGCCAGAAAGCCAAACCGGTCTTCGATCCCTCCGCGCTCGACCAAGACCTCGACGACCTGTGGCCGGCCCCGAAGACACACCAGACACCGCAGCCGGTCGCGCCACCGTCGGCACCAGCGGCGCCTTCGACCCCGCACAGAACTCCGACGCCACCCCCGCCGGCGACGACGACTTCTCCTGCCCAACCCGCCTCGCCCGCAACCCCTTCGCCGACCGCCGTTCCGCAGACCGCCGTTCTGCTGACAACCCCAGCAGCGCAGCCCACCAACCACACCGGCGATGCACAGCAGCCGAACAAGGCGCGGATTCGCCCGCCGGAGGTCCTGCTGTCATCGGAGGTCTACGACGAGCTCTACCGAGTTCAGCTCGCGGAAAAGAAAGTTCGCCGCGGTCTCGCGCGCACCATGGGCGCCATCGTTCTCGACGCCATCGAAGCCCACGCCACGCGCCTGGCCACCACCTGGGCCAACCAACAGGACGCGGTAGGGGAGGGGCAGCTCTTCGAGCGACCCTCCTCGAACGCAGTGCCGCGCCGCCGCAGGCACGCCACCGCGCCACGCACCGTGGTGCTCTCCGGCGTCACCGCCGCCAACGGGCAGCGACTCGACAACCTGGTCCTGGCGTGGGGGGCCGGGACACGCAGTGCGCTCGTAGAACAAGCCCTCCGCTACGAGTTCGACCTACTACCGCACCGCTGAGACCCACCGCAGCCCCAGGCCGCAAAACGGTAGCCGCGGGCGCGACGGTGACATCACACCGATCACGACCGCGCCGAGGCACCGGATGCATCGCCGACACCGACCCACACCCAGCGTCACGTGACGGATCGGCCGACGTATGGCGAGGTGGCCCGCTGCAACATCGAAGAGCACCCCAGCCGACCCTCCGGCGCAGTCACGGACTGGCGTCTGACCCCGGGCCCAGTGCGAACCCAATTAACCGCGGTTAATTGCGGCCGAACGGCGTCTGCGCCCGGACGTCCGACGCAAGCCGGGGCAGCCAGCGCCGGGGGAGGAGAGGGGGGCCGAGAGTGTCCGGGGGGACCTCCTCAGCTCAACCAAACCCAGACACTGAGGCGAGGCCCGGACATTACCTCCAACCACCCCGTAGAGCCCATCGCCGCCGCCCGCCAAGGGCCCGCCCCCGCCCGTGATCGCGGCTACCGAATTAACCGCGGTTAATCGGCAAACACTCCTCTCCGGTGCGCCACGATGACGGCACCGCCCTTCCAAGCGACCATTCACGACGCGCGGGATCCCTACCGCACGCGGGCCTGGCGAGCGACCGGAGCGGTTGCCAGCCGACGCCGCCCCGCGCACGGAGGAGCGCCCCGCGCACCGGGCGCAACACAGTCCCCGCGCCTGAGCTTCAGTCGAGCCGTCACAACGATGTACGACCCCGCGTGTCGGGTCGCCGCCAAACCCCTTGCACCGTAGGGTAAGTCCGTCTGGTCCGAAGTACCCCGCTACTGCGGGGGAAGCAAACGGGAGGCCCTCACGTGGCGATTCATGTTGTGCTCAATCAAAAGGGCGGTGTCGGCAAGAGCACGATCTCGGTCAACCTGGCCGCCGTCACCGCCGACGTCCTCAACCGCGACGACGACCCCGACGCCACCTCTCCGGTGCTGGCGCTGTCAGTCGATCCGCAAGGATCCGCAGTATGGTGGGCCTCGCGCATGAACGACCTGCCGTTCCACATCGCGCAAGCTCACGACGATCTGGCTGGACTGGCCGCGCTCAAAGAACTTCCAGGAATCCAGCATGTCTACGTCGACACTCCAGGATGGATCGACCTCGACGGCGACGGCAGTGGATCAGATCCACTCGGGCGCGGGCCCGCCGCAGATGTGCTGCGCACCGTCCTGGACATGGCCGACCAAGTCATCGTCCCCATCGAGACCGAGCCGCTCAGCTTCGATCCGACCGCCCGGACCATCACCAAAGTCATTGAGCCACGCGGACTTCGGTACATCGTGGTGATCAACAACTGGGACCCGCGCGACGGAACCTACGATCTCAACCAGACCAAGGATTTCGTCAAGGCCAACGGGTGGCCGCTGGCCAACACCGTGATCAGGCACTACAAGCTGCACGCCAGAGCCAGCGCCGACGGTCAGGTCGTCACCGAGTACCCGCTCAACCGGGTGGCGCTGCAAGCCCGAGAAGACTTCTACAAGTTCGCCCTCGAACTCAACGTCGCGGCGGTGCGCTGATGGCACGGGGACAGCGCACCAACCTCGCCGACCTCGCCGCATCCGTGGGCCACAAATCACCGGTGGACCGCAGCGCACAGGGTCCAGACGGTATCCAGGGCCACGCCATCGTGTTGAGCGACCTCACCGCCAATCCACGCAATCCGCGCGAAGACGTCGGGGACCTCGCGGATCTGGAATCGATCGCCGACATCCAACTCCAACCCGCGCTGGCAGTCACCAGCGCCGCATACCTCAAACTGTTTCCCGAGGACCAGATCTCGGCACGCTACGTCGTGATCAACGGGTGCCGCCGACTCGCCGCAGCCCACAAGTACGGCCGCAGCGACCTCGCCGTCGTCATCAACGACGAGATCGCCCGCGACCGAATCACCCTCATCTCAGCGTGCATCGCCGAAAACGTCGACCGCCAGGACTTCGACGTCATCGAAGAAGCGCGCGCTGTGGAGGCGCTCGTCGCCGAGTGCGGACGCGCCGACGAAGCCGCTGCACGGCTACATAGAACCGCGGCGTGGGTCTCCCAGCGACGCGCCCTACTGAAGCTGGCGCCAGAACTGCAAAGCGCGCTACGGCGCGGCGAACTGGCCATCCGCGAGGCGCGGCAACTGGCCAAAGTGCCGCTCGCCGAACAGGTCGCGCGGTGGCAGGCCACCCTCGACCGCAACAACGACCCAGACCAGGACAGCGGCAAACGCCGCCCCCCGAGCCGCTCCCGCGTCATCGCCTCGGCGCTGGCCGATTTCGACAACCAACCCGAACAGCTCGCCCACGCCCTACGCACCTACCTCGGCGCCGACGGGATAAGCAAGCTGCTCAAACTGCTCGGTGAACTCAGCCGGCTGAACGGCCCTACTGATCGACCAGGTCGCCCAGATGACCCGGCGTCATGAACTGCCCTAACGCATCCAGATAGCGCCGCGCCGCAGCGCGGTACTTCGCCGCCGAACCCTGATCGGCATCGCCGGCATCAAGAAGATCCTGCTGAGCGGCGATCAACAACCGGTTCGCCTCAGCAAGCGACACCACCTGCGAACGCAGATCCTCCACCAGAGCATCCGCGGGGGAGTAGACCGCAACCGCCGCCCCCGCGGCAGCAGGCAGTTCGTCGGCGTAGACGTACCACCGCAGCCGTTCCGGCCGCGGCAGAGCGCCACCGCGAAGCCGGCCCGCCGTGATCGCCTTGATCAGCGTGCGCGGATCCTTACCCAGCCGGGACGCAGCCTCCTTCAACGGCACCACTGGACCCTGTGGTTCCGTCTCGACCCCGGCGGGTGGTGTCTTAGGCTCGCTCATCCCTGCTTACGTCGGCTGTTCGGTTCTCGTCGTCCCGTCTAGAACATTATGCTCCTAGATAAGGACACTCGTAGCGACATGCGGAAGCCACCTGACGAGCAATGTCGCTAATTAACGACATGGATGTCCTACACTAGGACCATCTTCGTGCACCGCGAAAGGGAACGGCGATGAGTGGCAAAGGGACCGAGACTCGACAACTCACCGAGGGTGTGTTCGTACGCTTCACGGCTGACCAAATGGAACGACTGCGCGGCGAGGCGCAGACCCAAGGCGTCAGCCTTCCCTTTCTTCTGCGCGAACGCTCATTGGGCATCGAACGCGCCGCGTCGTAAGGCCGAACCCCAACGCCCACGCCGACGAGCGGTCTTGCCTACCTGGCCGCGGTGCTGGTCTCGGCCAGCTGCTCGGCGGCGGAGAGAATTCGATTCACGGTGGTGTGATGAACCTCGTGGCGGCGTCCGATCGTGCTCGGTGGGGTACCGGCGGCATTGTCGGCGAGAATCTTGGCGATCAGATCTGGCTCTTTCGTGGTGATCCCCTCGCGCACCAGCGACTCCGCCATCGGGCGCCAACTCTCAACGGTGGACTCCACGCCCGTCTCAGTGCACAACTCAGACGCGGGCAGCGCTGATGTGACCGCGCGGGCAGGTACGGCCCTCAATGCCCGTCCCAGTGGGCGCTGCCCATCGGCGCCGCTGTCGGTTGGCGGGTGTCCGTGGCGCACAGCGGCCGGCGCGAAAGCGGATGCGTAGGTGCTGCTCGACTCACGTTTGGGCATGGGCCCGGCTTGCGTCTCGCTAGTCCGCGCACGCGCCGAGCTTCGCATCGGGTTCGGCAGCAGAGATTGCGGTCGATCCTCAACCATCTGCTCGGTCTCGCCCTGCGCGATATAGCCGCCGGTGTGCGCCGAAGTCGACGAAGGTGTTGCTTCCGGCTTCGCTTCGACCGCGTGCGACGTCTTGGCCCGCTTGGGCCTGGTCAGCGACAGCAAGCACAGCGTCGCGTGTGCGATCGCGACATCGATGACCGCAGGCCAGATCCACGACATGGACTCTCGAATCCCCAGCATGACCGCGAAGGAACGCAGCGCGTCGAACGACAGAGCGAATGATCCGAGAGCCAACGCGGCGGTAAGGGCCAGCGCCACCCAGTACACCCAGCCAACCGATCGAGCGCGGACGAGCCAGGTCGCCGAATGTGTTGCTGCCAGAAGAACCGTCGGCGGCACCAGAGCCGCGAGGGCGGCCAGCCAACGGGTTTCCGATGGCGCGATCAGCAGAGCATGACCGACATTGCCGGAAAGCGACATCGCCGCCGCCAGGATCAACCAGCCGAGAAAGAAGGTGCCAGCGCGGCGGCAATCGTCGACGGCCGAGGCGGTCTCGGTGGCGGCTTCCGAAGACTCCAGTCCTGCTACGTCGTGCTGGTGCAGAGTCATGCATCGAGCCTAAAGTCGCCCGGCGGGTCCCTCCTGCACAAAATCATCGGGTCGAACATCGCAAAGACATAGCCTACCCCGGTGATGGGCCGTCATCGGAAAAGGGGTAGCCGATGAAGCAACCGAAGTGAAGCTCTTGGACTGGGGTTTCGCCAAGGGGCAACGGCTTGAGATTACTACCGAGCAGATGCTGTCGCTGGTCGACCGATCCGCGCGACGAACTCAGAACGAAACTGGCGCGACGGCCCGAGATCCGGAGGAAAAACGTTCCTGGCAGTGTCGATGCGGTTCTCCTTGAGGCGTTCCTAGCGAAGGCCGTTGAGTTAAGCCTGGACAAAAACGACGCAATTGCCAGAGGCACTCGGTCAGCGGTTGCGTTCGAAGCCGTGATCCTCACTCTGCTTCGAACCCGGACTGCTCGAACTTCAGTGTCTGGGCGTTCTCCCTGATCGTCCGAATCTTGGCTTCGTCGAACCCGTTGTTTGCGACGGCCGTGATCTCAAGCCTGACCTCCAGCTGCACACCGTCAACGGCGGCCAGGTGCTGGATCACCTCGCTGGTGATCTTGCCGAAGTCCCGTGCGTAGAAGTCGGGGTTCAGCTTGACTGTGCCGAAATACCGCGTCTGCTCCGGTCGTGGTGGCGCAGGCGGTGGCGCCGCAGGCCCGGGGGGATACGGCCCCGGCGGATGCGGCCCAGGACCGGGTGGCGGCCCCGGAGGCTCCGGTGCTCCGGGCGGAACCTCATGAGCGCGTTGATCTTCCGCGCGTCGCGGCTTCACTAGAAGAAGGCTGTCGACCGTGGCCCGCTGCTCGCCGGCAGGGTCGGTGGGCAGGACCAGTCCGGTGTACTTCTGTCCGTCCCAGCCGTCGGCTAGGGCGAATCCTTGGTTCTGCCAGTCGATGGGCGTGTCGAGTGAGGACAGGACCCCGTCTTCCAGGACTTTGCGATTGCGCAGGCGGGCGAGGTACGGGTAGGTCGTGTAGTAGGCCCAAAGGGTTCCCAGGCTGATGTGGCCGTCGCGGTCGAAGACCGCGGCCAAGGTCGTGTCCAGATCGAGGCGGATCGCGGCCGATGCCCGGCGAAGGACGAGTTCGGACTTCTCGATCAGCCGTGCGGCGGTGCGCTTGGCCAGGTTGTCCGGGCTGCCTTCGGCCTTGATCGCCTCAAGTTGCATTGGCCGGGCCGGATCAGGTTGCGATGGGACCAAGGCCCAGTGATAGGCGCCGAGCAGCCTGTCCTTCGCCGTGCGGTCGGCGCGTTCGAGGCGCTCGACGGCTTGCTGGCGCTGCTGGGCCGTCAGGTTGAGCGCGCCATCTGCGTTGTCCCGCACGTACTTCCAGGCAAGGTATTCGCGAATCGAGAACTGCAGTTCGTCGTAGCGAGCAGCGTCGGCCCCCAGGAACACCAACATGTTGCGGTGGGTCCGCGCCCCGGACCCGCGGCGCTCCAGCACCTGAGTTGCCCACTGATAGGCTGGCGAGTCGGCGCCCTGGCGGCGGTCGTGGACGTGAGCCGGTGGCACGATGACCAGCCGGGCTTCCTGCCCGTCGGGAACATCAGCGGAGCTCTCCGGTGCGACGTGGACGGCGGCGAACCCATCCGCAGATGGGCTGCGGTGGTCCTGCAGCCGCCGGATGACTTCGACCCACACATCCTCGGGGTGAAGCCGTTCGGCGTAGTCGCGGGCGGTGCGGGTGGTGTTGGCCTGGGTATCGAACCAGTACTGTTCCCCCGAAGAGTAGAAGTAGGTCGCTTTGTCCGCGAGTTGGTTAAGGGCGGAGTAGAAGTTGCCGGGCACGTCGCCGGGGAGTGCGGTTCCCAGGAATGCCCGCTGCTTATGGATGCCCTTGTGGGCGCTGTTCAGGGTGGGGGTTGCCCCAACGAACACGGTGCGGGCCAGCCGCTGGGTGACAAAGCGCTTACCGAGGAGATCTGGGTTGTCTCGATCGACCTGCGTTGGCGCTGCATTGGTTCCATCGACGTCGGTGTCGATGATGACCTTCCACTGGTCCTCGAGGTACTGGCTTATCTCGGTCATCACGTCCGCGTCCCGAAGAGGCACGGAGCCGGGCATGATCAGTGGCGCGGTGTCGTTGCTGCGCCAGAGCGAGCCGACGATGGTGTTCATCAACCGCAGCACGCCGCGGGTGCGTTGGAACCGCTCCAGGGTCGACCACTCCTGGTAGAGCCGGTCGAACAGTTCCGGGTGAATCGGGTAGGTAGCGCGGATACGGTCGGTGTAGGCGTTCTCGGTGACCTCGCTGGGGAACTCGGAGTGATGCTGGCGGTAGAACTTCACGACAGCGTTGGCCGTGGCGTTGATCCGTGCCAGAGCTTCCCCGTCGGGTGCGGTGAACAGCCGCCGTTTGACGATCTCGAAGGACTCTTCGGGATTGGCGGCCTTCCACTGGTCGGCAACCCGTCGCACGATGTTCTGCAACCGGCGCAGTGCTTCGCGGCCGTTCTCGCCGCCGACTTCTTCCTCGCTGATGTTGTCGTCGCCGTCGGTGTCCCGGGCTGAGGCCGGGATTGAGATGACCACCAGTGCCCCGGGGACGGCTTTGGCTGTCTCGGTGAGGGTTTGGGCGAAGGTGAACTGGGTGTCGAAGCTGCCGCCGGCGAGGTCGTCTCGGCCGTAGAGCTGGCGGGCGTAGGCCACCCATTCATCGATCAGGATGACCGCCGGAGCGTATTTGGTGAGTAGTTCGCGCAGGCTGTCGCCGGGGTTGGTGGAGGTGCGGTCGGCTTCGGCGACGATCTCGTAGGCTTCACGACCGCCGAGTTGCCAGGCCAGCTCGCCCCACAGCGTGTTGATCTTGGTGCCGTCCGGTTTGGGTTTCAGGCCCGACGGTTCCAGATGGTTACCAACCAGTGCGACCCGCCCGATGGGCCGGCCGAGCTTGGCTGCCCCTAGCAGGTCCTCGATCTCCTGTGGGTACTCGGTGATCGGCCGGCCGGATGCCAAGTGCCACAGGGCCAGCATGGAATGGGTCTTGCCGCCGCCGAAGTTGGTCTGCAGGTTGATCACTGGAGAGGCGTTCATATCCCCGGAGAGCCGTTTGACCGCGCGGGTGATCAGGTCGCGCAGGCCCCCTGTGAGGAAGGTGCGGCGGAAGAACTCGACAGGGTCGGTGTATTCGGGATCTCCTTCGCCGCGGGCGACCATCGCCAGGTCTGCGGCGAACTCCGCGGCCCGGAAGTTGCCCCTGGCCACATCATCGTGGGGCCGTAGGACTTCTCTCCAGGGTGGAAGTCCAACCGAGCCGACCTCCGTAGCACCGGCGATCCTGACCACGCGGCGGTCTTCCTGCTCGGAGGACACCCGCCGCAGGTCGATCCGCGAGCGTTTGACTTCGTCAGCCGATTCAGGCGCACCGATGGCCCGCAGCAGCCGTTCTGCGGTGTCCAGGGCCCGGTAAGCGTCATCAGCAGTGAAGGGCTCATGGTGGGCCTCGCGGTCGCGGACTTCCCGCATCTCACTGGCCAGGCTCTGCTCCGCGCGAGACAGCAAGTCCCCGAACGGATACCAGCCCGGAATCGCCCGAGCGGTGACGTTCTCGGTCAGCATCCGCAACCCGTTCTGTGGGTCGACCGAGTTGTACTTCTTGTCGCCGCCGGCGCCCTTGCTGGCATCTTTGGCGGCGAGCAGCATCGTCCAGTTCTTGTCGGCGGGGATCTTGTCGCGGGTAGCGCCGGTGATGAACGTGTCCAGCGATTCGCCGAGCAGTTCCAACGCCCGGCGGATGCGTTCGCGGTTACTGGTCGCCATCTAGCTATTCCCCCTCGAAGTCGATCGTTGATTGAACGGGTCGAGACGCTGCTGTTGCGGCTCCTGCGGCGATTTCGTTCCACGCTGTGCCCAATGCGTTGAAGTCCACGGCCAGCTTGGTTTCCTTGCGCCGCTCCGAGACCGAGAACAACAAAAAGGCCAACTCTTTGCACAGATCGGGCTCGATGGATGCTGGGACACGTCCCAGCATCGCGGCGGCGGCGGGGATGCCCTCAGCTGCTAGAAGTCGGGTGAGGTGCATGACGACCTCCCAGACGCTGATTGAAGGGTCAGTCGCGGGGTCGTAAGTGGGGTCGAGATTGCCGGGGGCTAGGAGTGTGACTTTACTGGCCCGACTGGTCAGGATTCCTGCATGATCGAGGTGGTCGATCGAGGCGTTTCGTGCCCTAGCGATGTTGTCCGCGTCTCCGTACGGCCCGGGCTCAAATCCGTACTGACGAAACCACACAATCGCAAACCGAGTGTCGGAGTCGAAGTCACCTTCTTGCTCGACCAAGACCTCATCGAGAACTTCGTTGATCCGGGCCAGCGCAGATCGCACTGGCATCGTTGATCCGTCATCCTCCAGCACCGCCGAATATCGCGAGAACACTGCCATGCCCGGCCCGATGGCGGCCTGCGGAAGATCTACCGGTGCAATTGCCCCCTGCTGCAAGTCCCTCAACGCCGATGGAAGTTCCGCTTTCAGAGTTGCGATGAAACGGCGGCGATCAGTCCGCGGTGCATCCTCCGGACGCGGGCGAAGAGCCAACACGATCGACGACGCGAGGGCGTTTGTCCCTACGCTTATCAACCGGCCTCCGCGCTCGCTTCGCATTGGCCAAGTCGCAGTGACGGTCCATCCGGCTTGGATCATGGCTTCAAGCAGGGTTTCCCAACCGGTCGAGACTTCCCCGCCTTCAGTCGTCTCGGACTGCTTGAAGGCGTAATAGACGGTGATGGGAAAGTTCGGCAATGCTGATTTACGTGCTTGCCGGAAAACTTCTCCGAAGCCAGCCTCAAAGAACTCTCGGGCGCCGTCGCTGCCCCCGTGACGGTACGGGTTAGCCACAAGCTCGTCAGCTTTCGGAACCAGAACTGTGCTGAGAAGAGTTGGAAAAACCGAACCCAGTGACCGGCGAAGCCAAACGTAGAAAAAGTCAGACAGGTCCGAATAACCGATGTTGTCGTAATACGGCGGATCAGTTGACACCAAGTAGCCGCCTGTGAATGCGGACTTAGCATCAAGCTGGCTCACATGGCCAACAGGACCGGTCGGCAGATACTCGATGACCTTGGATACGGCTTCGACCATTCGAATAAACGTGCCTGATGAATCTCCAAATGGATTGCCTTCAGCGAAATCCCAAGCCATTGCGATTGCTTGACGCGCAAACAGGTTTCGAAGAATCTCCATTTGCGGGTTGCTCGCCCAGGTTGTGAGTGAGGAGTGGTAGTCGGTCAGCCGCGACACGATTAGTCCGAGATACAAGGCAATGCTGTCGGCATATGCGACAGCCTCACCGCCGCCGTTTTCGAGGCAGTCGCCTTCAGGTAGGCCGGCGGCTAACGCACTCTCAAGCACATGTTTGCGGGCCTCACCGATCAACTCGGTAAAGATGTCGAATGCCGTCAATTGCCTAGCAGTGAACAAGTCCGAAAATATCGTCATGCCATAAGGGGGGGCAGATACGTCCCTTGGGTGGTAGCCAAGCTCCTGATCTGGCATACCGCTCGGGCGCGCCACCTTCGCAACCGTTTCGTCTTCCGGCGTCGGATCGAGGTAAATCCGAGACCGGTTTCCTTGGGCAACAGTGGCCATCAACTGATGCCCGATGAGCCCCGCTTGGCCCTGGACTCGCAGATAATCGCGATCAGCCGCGGCGCCACAACCTATACACACGGCTCCCGCACGCTTGAGGGTGCCGTCGTCTTCGCCCCTTGGTGCCGTTCGCGCGTCGTGACCAATGCTGAAGACAACCTTTCCGTTGACAACGACTGGGACAGAGTAGGCCTCCTTGCCCTTTTTCTTACCAAGCCACCATGATCGAGCCAGGGGCATCGTGATGCCGCAAGCAGGGTTAGGGCACTTAACGGTCCGAGCCCAGATCCAAGCAATGACAGTCGCTTTCGAGCCATCGGGCAGTATGGCTTTGGGGTAGAGATGGCCGATGCGTTTCTCGGCTTCGACACGAATCCAATTGCTGTAGCGGCGGACATCCTCGGCTAGCCCAGTGGCGCGCGGCCAGGGATGGGCAAGTTGATCTCGGCCAACTTCGGGAGAAACCGGCGGCCGCCCGGCGAATTTCGGAGGGATCTCGATAAGTGCCTTGTTGATCAGAACAGCGACTGGATTGAGATCAGATGCGTGGGCTTCCAGGCCGAGACGCTGCGCTTCGAGAGGTATGGTGCCGCCGCCGGCGAAGGGATCGAGTATGGGTGGAGGGTTGCCGCCCGTTGATGCCAAGATCTCTTTGTGGGCTTGATCGAGTAGCTCCGCGTTGTTCGCGTTGCTCCAGGCGGCGAGTTCTTCCATCAGTTGGTGGAGGCGCTTTCGTTCCACTGCGATGTCTTCATCGGTGGGGAACTTCTCCGGATGGGAGGAGGGGTCATCGACGAGTTGCGCGAACAGAACTGCCCGAGCAGCGGCCAGGGGGCGGCGCGCCCACCACAGGTGCAGCGTGGAGGGATGGCCGAGTCGTATGTATTTCTCTCCAGCGGACTCCTCGTTAATCGTCTTGAGCGGGATGCCGACTTCAATCAGCTTGCGCTTCGGGGTGTCTGTCACCGGTGTTGTCCTCTGGCTGGTCGATCGGGCTGGGCGGCGAAGGTCAGCATGGTGGTGTTCCTCGGTCCCAGGTCTTGGCCCAGTTGAGTCGGACGTCGGTAGCGGCGAGGTCACCGAGGTTGATGCTTCGGAAGTGCTCGGCGACGTAGCGGAGCTGGTCGTGTTCAGGTCCGTCGGGGCTGACTTCCACCATCACGAGACGATGCGCAGCGGGAACATTCTTGCCGAGCAGGACTTCGTTGAGGGTGATGGTGAAGTCCTCGGCTCCGGCGATACGCCCCTTGACTTCGATGAACACCGAATCGCCTTCGGGGGTGGTGGAGTGGATGTCGTAGCCGGTGTTGTTGTGCGGCATCTCGATTGGCTCTCGGCCCAGTGCGCGTTCGGCGGCCAGTGCGGCGTCGACCGCACGGCGCTCGACTCCAGCCGTCTCCTTGGCGTACATCGCGATCGGGCCGGGGATGAGGCCGGCGGGGATGACGAGTGCGGCACCGACCACGTTTGGTGGCCGTGCTGCGAGTTGCGCTTCGGCATCGAGTTGGGAGGTGCGCCGTTCGAGGCGGGCTTCGAGTTCGCGGGCGCGGACTTCCAGTCGGTCGGGGCTTTGCCGGTTCTTGCGGGACCGCCCGGCCTTGCCGGCGCTCTGGGCGTCTCGGATCCGGGCGGCTTCAGCGTCGAGGTAGTTGATCTGCTGCACCAGTCTCTGGCGCACAGCGGATTTCGTCTTCGCGATCAACGGCAGGAGTTGATCGCGAACCTGTTGGAGGTGTTGTGGTTGGGCGTGGGTCACCGCCCATGAGGTGGCCAGCTGTTCCACACCGGTGGTCAGCCAGGCGCTGGTGAGCGCTGATTGGGCTGCGGGGCGGGCCTGTTCGGGCAGTGGGTGTAGGTCGAGGTAGGGGGCCGGACCGGTCGTCATAGCCTCGCCCGTGGAGGTGAGGGTGACGAACTCGAAGTGTTTGGACACCACTGTGCCTGTGCCGTCGACGATCTCGGCGTTCAGCGCCACGATGAGCCGCGGTTCGGTGCCAGGGTCGGTGGGATCGAACAGCAGTGTCCCGGCTTCCAGGACGCCGCGGTGGGATTCGATGGTGGCGTCCAGAACGGTGTCCATCAGCGGGTGCCCGGGGGCGAGGAGTTCGGCGCGGCGGGCATCATCGGCGTCGACGCAGCCGGGTTCGAAGGTGGCGCGTTCGTAGCGAGTGGCGATCGGCAGAGCCGCACCGGGGCGTTGCCGGGAGCGGATGGTGGCCGGCACGTTGGCGATCTCGTAGCGGCCCTGCTCGCGTCGGCTGATCCGTCCGCCGAGTCGTTTGAAGGCGTCGCGGAAGAACAGCTCGATGTAGTAGGGCTGCAGGCGCCGGGCGCGGGCTTCGTCCATCTGACGGCGCAGCATGCTGAGTTGGTGTGGGGTCAGCGACTCGCGGGCCAGTGCGCGTTCCCGCAAGAGGTCTTCGGTGCCCTTGGACACCTCGGCGTCCAGGACGCGTTCTAGTTCGGCTTGGCGTGCCGGATCATCCCCGTAGCGGACCGCCTCCATCAGAAGCTTGCTCAGCGGCTGGTCTTTGAACGCTTCGCCGAGGACGTCGAACAGCCGGCCGCCGTAGGCGGCGCGTTGGGCTTCCATCTTCTCCAGCAGCCGTGCGAACACCTGGCCCTCGCGGGTTTCGTCCGCCACCAGATTCCACAACCGACAGACCTGTTTCTGGCCGATGCGGTGGATGCGCCCGAACCGCTGCTCGATGCGG
>JAGQTW010000315.1 GCA_020438785.1 Mycobacterium sp.
AGATGACCAGCGCGACGACGCCGACCACGAAGATCGACGTGAGCGCGCTGCCGACCAGTAGGAACGGCTTGCGGTCGGACTCCTCGGCGTCGTCGGGCCGGTCTTCGAACTCGACCGGTACCTCGGGATAGCCGGGATCCACGTCATCGGGGACCGCGCTGTAGCCCAGCGGGGCCATGTAGCCGGCGGCCGCCATCTGCGTCGCCCCGGCCGACATCTCGGTGTCGGCGCCGGCCGCGTACACCGCGGCCCCGGCGGTGGTGCCCTCGCGGTCCTGCGCGTAGGCCAGTCCGACCGTGGACGCCTCGTAGCGCGGCGCGGCGGCCGACGCCAGGGCGGCACCGCGCGCCAACGCGAGCTCGGCGTCGTCGGGCGCATGCACCGGCAGGGTGGTGCCCGCCGCGATCTGGGACTGCAGGGCCGCGACGTCGACACCGGCCCCGACCACGAACAGGCCCTGGGGCGGCTCGTCGAGGCATTCCAGGCCGGCCACCGTGGCCGCGAGTTCGGCCACGGCATCCGGGGCGTGCAGGTCGCGGCTCTGCACCCTGACCACCGCGCCGTCGGCCGTCTGAACCACCGACAGGGTGGCGGTGTCGCACTCGAGGAACAGCAGTGCGGTGCGCTCGTAGCCCACGGTGGCACCGACGGCCTGCGCCAGGGAGCCCGCGGCGTGCAGTTCGGAGACCAGGATGACGTCGTCGATATCGTGCGCCGCCAGAGCGTCCCGCAGTTCCGCCGCGGCGGCGTGGTCGGTCCACGTCACGCCCGTCGAGATCAGGTGGTGGCCGCCCTCGGCCGCGCTCTCCCGGGTCCCGAGAATCGCCGCGATCACCTGCTCGGCTGCGCTCGCGGTTGCTGTGTCACTGCGTGCGGTGATGTCGAAGATGTCGTGGTCGACGATGGCACCGTCGGCCTTGTCGCCCTCGACCAGCACCATGCGGACCGTAGTGGGTGCCATAGACACACCAAGTACGATGTCCACTAGCCCTCCAAGGTTGTTTGCTGGCTGGCCCCGACCCGCTGCTACGCTCCACCTTGCCCGAGCTGCCCGACTAGTACTTCATCGCCGCTGGTAGCGGCGTTGTTACAGCCCGACGGGTTAGCTGGCGGTGCGCTGCCGACCCTGGTGACCCGAGACTACTCGCCGGGCTCCGAGCGGATGAAGTTCTGATACGAACGCGACGGTGTGGGCCCGCGCTGACCCTGGTATTTAGACCCCACCCTGGCGCTGCCGTAGGGGTGTTCGGCCGGGCTGGTCAACCGCAACAGGCAGAGCTGCCCGATCTTCATCCCTGGCCACAACGTGATCGGCAGGTTGGCCACGTTGGACAGCTCGAGGGTGATGTGTCCGGAGAAGCCGGGGTCGATGAAACCCGCGGTGGAATGGGTCAGCAGGCCGAGTCGGCCCAGCGAGGACTTGCCTTCCAGCCGGCCGGCCAGGTCGTCGGGCAGCGTGCAGCATTCCAGCGTCGAACCGAGCACGAACTCGCCGGGATGCAGGACGAACGGCTCGCCGTCGGTGGCCTGCACGAGAGTGGTGAGTTCGTCCTGGCGCTTCGCGGGGTCGATATGGGTGTAGCGGGTGTTGTTGAACACCCGGAACAGGTTGTCCAGGCGCACGTCGACGCTCGATGGCTGCACCAGGGCGTCGTCGAAGGGGTCGATGCCCAGCCGTCCCGCGGCGATCTCGGCGCGGAGGTCACGATCAGAGAGCAGCACGCGACGAGCCTATACGGGGACGCCCCGCGTTTCGGTCGGGCGGACAGCACCGGGGCTCGGTGCTGGTGGACGGTCCTGCAGGTCTTGGTATCCTCTGCAGCACCGTGCCGATGTAGTTCAATGGCAGAACATCAGCTTCCCAAGCTGAATACGCGGGTTCGATTCCCGTCATCGGCTCCACGAACGAGCGCGATCGACGGCTTCCGCTATCCGCCGCGCAGTCCTTCGAGCAGACCCCGCACGGCTCGACCGATGTCTCGGCGGGCCTTGATCGGGTCTTCCGCGCCAGCTATGGCGGCCACTGCCTGATTGCTGAGTCCCATCAGGAGCACCGCCAACGGCGCCACCGGCTGGGGCGCCAGCACGCCCTGCTCGAGGAGGCGGACGAGGCCGGCTTCGATGTTGGCCAGGGTGTACTGGGCATTGAGCTCCTGCCATCGTTGCCATCCGAGCACCGCAGGAGCGTCCACGACCCGGATACGTTGCAGAGGACCATCGATCGCGGTGTCGAGCACCGCATCCCATCCGGCGAGGAACACCGACCATGGATCCTCGCCTCGGTCCGTAGCCGCCTTGGCCGCGTCGCGGACGCGCCTGCTCACCGACCGGTCGGCTCGGTCGAACACCTCTTCAAAGAGCGCCGCCTTGTCGGCGAAGTGGTGGTACAGCGAGCCGCGGGTCACGCCACTGCGACGCACGATCTCCTCGGTGCCGGCCTGGTGGTACCCGCGCTCGCCGAACAACTCGGTCGCCACCGCGACCAGCCGTTCGCGTGCGTCCTGCGTTCCCTTGACAGCGACCATACTGGTTGTATGTTATCAGCATACAACCAGTATGTTGGCCAGGCCTCGGGCCCGACCGCTCCGACATTTGCAGAGACGAGGTCGTCATGGTCGCGCACACCACTGTTTCCGGTCTGGTGTCCACCCGCCTGGGTGCGCTGAATGTCGGGCAGGCCGGCTCAGGTCCGCCAGTTGTGTTGTGGCACAGCCTGTGGGTCGATTCGCGCAGCTGGGGTCCCCTCATAGACGCGTTCGCGGAGCACCGGCGCGTGGTGACGATCGACGGTCCCGGCTATGGCCGCAGCAGTCCGATACGCCGAGACTTCACTCTCGATGACTGCGCGGCAGCCGCCGTGGAGGTGCTCGATCAGCTCGGAGTCACCGAGCCGGTGGATTGGGTCGGCAACGCCTGGGGCGGGCATGTGGGCATCACCCTTGCGGCCGACCAGCCACACCGACTACGCAGCCTGGTGACCATCGCCGCACCGCTCACTCCGGTCAGTCGTCGCCAACGGTGGACGAAAACATACCCACTCGCGCTGATTTACCGCCTGGTGGGCCCGAACCGGCTTATCACCAAAGCGCTTTTCGATACGCTGTTCGGTCCGAAAGCGATTGCAGCACAACCTGACCGGGCCGCACAGATGATGAACGCCTTCAATGCTGCCGACCGAGAGTCGATCCGACGGACAATCCGCTTCATGCATCACTGGCACGCCCTCAGTGACAAACTGCCCGCCGTGATCGTTCCGACCCTGCTGATGACCGGCGACCTTCCCGACCAGCAATGGCAACCGGCCGACGCACAAGCCGCAGCCGCCGCGATGCCCCGCGCGCGAGCGGTGGCTGTGACCGGCGCCGGGCACCTAGGTCCCCTGCTGCTCGACGTCGATCTCATCGCCGCGACCGTCGGCGAGTTCTGGAGATCACTGCCGTAGTGGGAGTGGCACCTCCGGGCACGTTCGATGCGGTAGACATGTGCGCGTGAAGATCGACGGATCGGTGGCGGTGGTCACCGGGGCCGGCTCGGGCATCGGGAGGTCCATTGCGGCGGCGCTGGCATCGGCCGGCGCCTCGGTGGTGGCAGGAGACATCGATGCCGGTGCGGCCGCCGAGACCGCCGCCCTGATCCGGGGTGTCGGGGTGAGCGCTGACGCCGCGAGCCCCGAGGGCATCGCGACCATGCTCGATACCGCCCGTCGCGCGTACGGCCCCGTGGACATCTACGTCGCCAACGCTGGTATCACCGGCCAGCCCGGCCTCGGCGACGACGAAGCCGCCTGGGACCGGATCATCGACATCAACCTGCGGGCCCACATCCGGGCGGCCAAAGCCGTGGTGCCCGAATGGGTCGAGCGCGGCGGCGGACATTTCGTCGCCGTGGCCTCGGCGGCCGGCCTGCTGACCCAGCTCGGCGCGGCGCCCTACAGCGTGACCAAGCACGCGGCGATCGGCTTCGCCGAGTGGTTGGCAATACGCTACGGCGACAACGGGATCGGCGTGAGTTGCGTGTGCCCCATGGGTGTCGACACGCCACTGCTGCGCGGTATGTCCGATTCCCAGGATGCGGAGATCCGGGTGGCCGGTGCGGCCGTCACCAATGCCGGCGCCGTCATAAGTCCGGACGCCGTGGCCGACCTGGTGGTCGAAGCCATCGCCGGCGGGACGTTCCTGGTGCTCCCGCATCCCGAGGTACTCGCCATGTATCGACAGAAGGGCGCCGACTATGACCGGTGGATCGCCGGAATGCGCCGCTACCAAGCCACTTTGGGATAGACCCGGCACCGATCGGAGATGAGGCGATGACGGTGAATTCGACTCGGCTTGTTCGTCGGCCGCTCGATTACGTTCTGCTCCCGGCGTTCATCCTGGGAATCATCAACGCGATCGCGCTGAGTCTGCCGGAGGCGCTCGGGGTGCCGCGAACCCCGGACAGCCCCTGGCCGGTACTGCGGGCACTGCACACGTGGGCCGTCGAACAGGAACCCCAGCACCTCGTCATGCCGCCCACCCTGCAGGCCTCGCTGCTCTACGACGCCTTCGTGCAACTACCGCTACTCGTCGTGCTCACCGTCGGGATCTGGAAGCTCAAGTCATGGCCGTGGCTGCGCACCTTGGCGTTGGTGTACTCCGTCAGCGCGGTGATGAACATGTACTTCTATTTCATGCAGACGTTCCTCGGCCCGGACAGTCCCCCGCACCTCGGGGTCTACCTGCCGATGAACCTGCCGTGGGTCATCGTGCCGCTGTTGGTGGCCTACCGGTTCCGGCCGTATTGGGCCGCCTCAACCGACCGGTGAGCGCGTAGCCGAGGCTCAGAAGAAGCCCTGCGCCTTGTTGCTGTAGGAGACGAGCAGGTTCTTCGTCTGCTGGTA
>JAGQTW010000028.1:0-4406 GCA_020438785.1 Mycobacterium sp.
GGGCGGCGGCACCGGCACCGGCGGCGCGCCGGTGGTGGCCACGATCGCCCGCAAGCTCGGCGCGCTGACCGTCGGCGTGGTGACCCGCCCGTTCTCCTTCGAGGGCAAGCGCCGCTCGAACCAGGCCGAGACCGGCATCGGCGCGCTGCGGGAGAGCTGCGACACCCTCATCGTCATCCCCAACGACCGGCTGCTGCAGATGGGCGACGCCCAGGTCTCGCTGATGGACGCCTTCCGCAGCGCCGACGAGGTGCTGCTCAACGGCGTGCAGGGCATCACCGACCTGATCACCACCCCCGGTCTGATCAACGTCGACTTCGCCGACGTCAAGGGCATCATGAGCGGGGCGGGCACCGCGCTGATGGGCATCGGCTCGGCCCGCGGTGACGGCCGCGCCCTCAAGGCCGCCGAGGTCGCCATCAACTCGCCGCTGCTGGAAGCCTCGATGGAGGGCGCGCAGGGTGTGCTGATGTCGATCGCCGGCGGCAGCGACCTCGGCCTGTTCGAGATCAACGAGGCCGCCTCGCTGGTGCAGGAGGCCGCGCACCCCGAGGCGAACATCATCTTCGGCACCGTCATCGACGACTCGCTCGGCGACGAGGTGCGGGTGACGGTGATCGCCGCCGGCTTCGACGCCGCCGGGCCCAGCCGCAAGCCGGTCATCGGTGCGGCCGGGGCCCCGATCGCCCCGGGCAGCGCGGGCAAGCTCAGCTCGACGCTGTTCGAGCCCATCGAGGCGGTGAGCGTGCCGGTGCACACCAACGGAAAGACGGTCAGCATCGGCGGCGGCGATGACGGCGGGATCTCCGACGACGACGTCGACGTGCCGCCTTTCATGCGGCACTGATTCGCGCCCATCGGCAGCGATGATCGGGTCCGGATACTGATTTCTGTGACCGTTCGCATCCGCCGCGTGACCACCACCCGCGTCGGCGGGGTCTCGGCTCCGCCGTTCGACACCTTCAACCTCGGTGATCACGTCGGCGACGAGCCCACGGCGGTCGAGGCCAACCGGACCCGGCTGGCCGCCGCGATCAAGCTCCCCCCGGAGCGGGTGATCTGGATGAACCAGGTGCACGGCGACCGGGTCGAGATCGTCGACGAACCCCGCACCGAGCCGTTCGAGGACACCGACGCCCTGGTCACCACCACACCGCGGCTGGCGCTGGCCGTCGTGACCGCCGACTGCGTGCCGGTGCTGATGGGCGACGCGCGGGCCGGTGTGGTGGCCGGTGTGCACGCCGGGCGCGTCGGCGCCGCCGATGGGGTGGTGCTGCGGACCCTGGAGGCGATGCTGGCCCACGGCGCCCACGTCGAGGACATCTCGGTGTTGCTCGGCCCGGCCGTCAGCGGGGTCAACTACGAGGTTCCCGAGCAGATGGCCGCCGACGTGGAGGCCCGGCTGCCCGGCAGCCGCACCACCACCGCGGCGGGCACCCCCGGGCTGGACCTGCGGGCCGGGATCGCCCGCCAGCTCGCCGGTGCCGGTGTCACCGCGATCGATGTCGACCCGCGCTGCACGGTCGCCGACCGCAGATTGTTCAGCCACCGCCGCGACGCGCCGACCGGGCGACTGGCCTCACTGGTGTGGATGGAATGACCGCCGGGCAGAACCGCGAGGCCGACCTGGTGAGCGCCCTGGGCGCGTTGCGCAGCCGGCTCGCCCACGCCGCCGAGGCGGCCGGGCGCAACACCGCAGACATCGAACTGCTGCCGATCACCAAGTTCTTCCCGGCCGGCGACGTGGCGATCCTGTGGCGGCTGGGTTGCCGCAGCTTCGGGGAGTCCCGCGATCAGGAGGCGACCGCGAAGATCGCCGAGTTCGGCCGACTGACCGGGGCCGACCGGGGCTCGGTGCACTGGCACATGGTCGGCCAGATCCAGAGCAAGAAGGCCAAACACGTTGCGCAGTGGGCGGATACGGTGCACTCGGTGGCCACCGCCAAGGTGGCCGCGGCGCTGGACCGCGGTGCGCTGCAGGCACTCGCCGACGGCGGGCGCAGCGCGCCGGTGCGGGTTTTCGTACAGATCAGCCTGGACGGTGACACCGAACGCGGCGGGGTGGACATCGGTGACCCGGCCGCCGTCGACGCGATCTGCGCCCAGGTCGCCGACGCCGAGGGCCTGAACCTGGTCGGTCTGATGGCGATCCCGCCGGTGGCCGCCGACCCCGATGCGGCGTTCGCGGCCCTGGCCGCCGAGCACCGGCGGGTGCTGGGCAACCATCCCGGGGCGACGGAGTTGTCGGCCGGGATGTCCGCAGACCTGGAAGCGGCGGTGCGACACGGTTCAACGTGTGTGCGTGTCGGTACGGCGCTTATGGGACAACGTCCTCTAACGTCTCCCTGAGTAGTCACTCCAGTCACATCTTCATCACAGACACCGAACTTCACGCTCTAGAAGGGTCCAGCGATGAGCACACTTCACAAGGTCAAGGCCTACTTCGGGATGGCCCCGATGGATGACTACGACGACGAGTATTACGACGACGACGACCGCGACACCGGCGCCCCGCGCGGGCGTTCCTACGGGCGGCGCGGTGAACGCTTCGACGACACCTATGCCGGCGGCCGCTACGACGGGCGCGACTACGACGACCCGCGCGGCGACTACGACGCCCCGCCCACCGGCGGCTTCCGCTACGGCGACGAGCCGCGCTACCGGCCCCGCGAGTTCGACGACATGCCGCGGCCGTCCCGGTTCGGCTCGCTGCGCGGCTCGACCCGCGGCGCACTGGCCATGGACCCGCGCCGGATGGCGGAGCTGTTCGACGCCGGCAGCCCGCTGTCGAAGATCACCACGCTGCGGCCCAAGGACTACAGCGAGGCCCGCACCATCGGCGAGCGCTTCCGCGACGGCCAGCCGGTGATCATGGACCTGGTGTCGATGGACAACGCCGACGCCAAACGGCTCGTCGACTTCGCGGCCGGCCTGGCCTTCGCGCTGCGCGGCTCGTTCGACAAGGTCGCCACCAAGGTGTTCCTGCTCTCGCCGGCCGACGTCGACGTCAGCGCCGAGGAGCGTCGCCGGATCGCCGAGGCGGGGTTCTACAGCTACCAGTAGCCCAGCCGGGTGGGCGCTCGTCCGCCGACTCGGTAGGCTGACGGGCGTCGCGCTGGGATGACGCCAGCGATGTCGGCAGCGATGTCGGCAGCGATGTAGGCAATGTCACATCCGCTGTTAGTAAGGACCGGCTTTAGTTGGCGCTGTTCTTCGAAATCCTGGGCTTCGCGCTGTTCGTCTTCTGGCTGCTGCTCATCGCCCGGGTGGTCGTCGAGTTCATCCGGTCGTTCAGCCGGGACTGGCACCCGCGCGGACTGACCGTGGTGATCCTCGAGGCGATCATGACGGTCACCGATCCACCGGTGAAGCTGTTGCGTCGGCTTATCCCGCAGCTGACCATCGGCGCGGTCCGCTTCGACCTGTCCATCATGGTGCTGCTGCTGGTCGCTTTCATCGGCATGCAGCTGGCGTTCAACGCCGCCGCGGCCGCGGCCTGAGGCGGCCCGGAAAGGGGTCGGCAACCTACCCCATCGGGGAGTGGTTTTCGACGCGCCACGCCGTCTCGGGGCCGGGGAAAGTTTGAAATTCGCTCTTAATTATCGGGCTCAGGCGCAACCGGCGGTTCTGGTGTGACAGGATGGACGCCAGTTACAGTACGGCACGAAGCACGACACACCCGTCCTACACTTTGAGTTCGGTTCGACCGTCCAGATTCGAGGGGGCACACAAATGCCACTTACACCGGCCGATGTGCACAATGTGGCATTCAGCAAGCCACCCATCGGTAAGCGGGGCTACAACGAGGACGAGGTCGACGCCTTCCTCGACCTGGTGGAGAACGAGCTCACCCGGCTGATCGAGGAGAACTCCGACCTGCGTCAGCGTGTCAGCGAACTCGACGCCGAACTGGCCGGCGCCCGCGCCGGTGGGGTTCAGCCGACCCAGGCCATCCCGGCCTACCAGCCGGAACCCGAGCCGGAGCCGGTCGCCGCACCCGTCGCGCAGCCCGTCTACGAGGCGCCGAGCCCCTCGGTCACCGAGGAGCAGGCGATCAAGGCGGCCAAGGTGCTCAGCCTCGCCCAGGACACCGCCGACCGGCTGACCGGCACCGCGCGGGCCGAGGCGGACAAGCTCGTCGCCGATGCCCGGGCCAACGCCGACCAGATCCTGTCGGAGGCCCGCAGCACCGCCGAGTCCACGGTCGCCGACGCCAAGGCGCGGGCCGAGGCGATGCTCAGCGACGCGCAGACCCGCTCGGAGACCCAGCTGCGCCAGGCGCAGGAGAAGGCGGACGCCCTGCAGGCCGACGCCGAGCGCAAGCACACCGAGATCATGGGCACGATCAACCAGCAGCGCACCGTGCTCGAGGGTCGCCTCGAGCAGCTCCGCACCTTCGAGCGGGA
>JAGQTW010000028.1:4572-8745 GCA_020438785.1 Mycobacterium sp.
GCTCGCCGCTGCGGAGGTTGATCGATGCTGATCGTTGCGCTGGTGTTGGCGGTGATCGGGCTCGCGGCCCTGGTCACGGCGGTCGTCACCAGCAATGAACTGGTCGCATGGGTGTGCATCGCGGCCAGCGTGTTGGGTGTGATCCTGCTGATCGTGGACGCGATCCGGGAACGCCAGCAGCGCGAGGACTCCGAGGATTCCGAACCGGCGCCGGCCGCCGCCGAATCCGCCACGTCCGACGCGATCGCCTACTCCGCCGAAGATACGAGCTTCGACGCGGACTACCCCGAGGCCGTCGCCGAGGAGCAGCATCCCGACGAGGTGGTCTCCGACGAGCCGGAGTCCGACACCCCCAGCGACGACGAGCCGCAGGTGCCGGCGCCGGCAGAGGAGGACGCCGTCCACCCGGTGGCGGAGGGCGCCGAGGGGGAGGGCACCGAGGATTCCGCCGAGGAATCCACCGAGGAGACCCTCGAGGAATCCACCGAGGAAGCCACCGAGGAAGCCGAGGAATCCACCGACGAAGCCGAAGCCGCGGACGAGAGCGGCAAACGCTGACACTCGGGTGATCCAAGCGGCCCGCGGCTACGAAGTACAACCATGGGCATCGAATACGCCAGCATCGTCGACCATCCCCTCGAGGAGGTCTTCGCCTGGCACACCCGTCCCGGCGCGATGCGCCGCCTGGTCCCGCCGTGGCAGCCGATGCGGGTGGTGGCCGAGACGACGTCGCTAGCCGACGGCGTCGCGATCCTCGGCCTGCCCGCCGGGCTGCGCTGGATCGCCCGGCACGATCCGGCCGGCTACGACCCGCCGTACCAGTTCGTCGACGCGCTGTCCTCGGACGGGCTGATGACGCTGCCGCCGCGGGTCATCGGCTGGTGGCGACACACCCACAGGTTCAGCGACGCCGGCGACGAGCGCACCCGCGTCCACGACGAGGTGGACACCACGGTGCCCGGCGCGGCGCTGCGCTCCACCTTCGCCTACCGGCACCGGCAGCTGGCCGACGACCTCGCCGCGCACCGCGACGCCGCGCAGGCGGGTGCGGGCCGGCTCGTCGTCGCGATGACCGGGTCGTCCGGCCTGGTCGGCACCGCGCTGGCCGCGTTCCTGTCCACCGGTGGGCACCGGGTGATCCGGCTGGTGCGCCGCGATCCCACCGGACCCGATGAACGCCGTTGGGAACCAAGCGATCCCGCCCCGGACCTGCTCGACGGCGTGGATGCCGTCGTGCACCTGGCCGGTGAGTCGATCGCGGGCCGGTTCACCGAGGCGCACCGGCGGGCGATCCGCGACTCCCGCATCGAACCGACCCGGCGGCTGGCGAAGCTGGCCGCCGCCGGCGGACCGCAGGTGCGGACCTTCGTCAGCGCCTCGGCGGTCGGCATCTACGGCTACGACCGCGGCGACGCGCTACTGTGCGAGGACAGCGCCCGCGGCGACGGGTTCCTGGCCGACGTGGTCGCCGACTGGGAGGACGCCACCGGTCCCGCCGCGGAGGCCGGGCTGCGGGTCGTCACGGTGCGCACCGGCATCGTGCAGGCCGCGGCCGGCGGCACGCTGCGACTGCTGCGCCCGCTGTTCTCGGCCGGGCTGGGTGGCCGGCTCGGCACCGGCAGGCAGTGGCTGTCCTGGGTCGGCATCGACGACCTGCTCGACATCTATTACCGCGACCTCTACGACACCCGGCTGTCCGGGCCGGTCAACGCGGTCGGCCCCAATCCGGTGCGCAACAGCGAGTACACCCGCGCCCTGGCCGCCACGATGCACCGGCCCGCGCTGCTCCCGGTGCCGTCGATCGGTCCGCGACTGCTCCTCGGCGAGCAGGGCGCGCGCGAACTGGCCGAGGCCGACCAGCGGGTGCTGCCCACCCGGCTGCAGGCGCTGGGCCACCGGTTCCGGCACTCGACCGTCGAGGACGCGCTGGCCCACCAGCTCGGCCACGACCCGGCGCCCGGGGTGCTCTGAGTCAGACCCGCCACGAGTGCAGGTTGCGCAGCAGCGCGTTCTTCTTGTACTCGTGGCCGGCCATCCGGCCCAGGATGTCGTCGAGCATCACCACGGCATCGGTGATGTAGGGCCCCTTGTTCAGCATCACGCACTCGGCGCGCTCCGCCATGGCGGCGTCGCTGATTTCGGCCCGCGACGGCAGCCCGGTCTTGGCCAGCTGCTCGAGCACCTGGGTGGCCCAGATGACCGGCAGGTGCGCGGCCTCGCACACCCACAGCGTCTCCTCCTGCAGCTCGGCCATCCGCTCGTAGCCGGCCTCCACGGCCAGGTCGCCGCGGGCGATCATCACCCCGACCCGGCGGCGGCGCATCGCGGCCAGGATCAGCTGCGGCAGTCGTTCGAAGGCCTCGAGGGTCTCGATCTTGAGCACCACCCCCAGCCGGTCGTCGCCGAGGCGGCGCAACTCGTCGAACAACCGGATCACGTCCGCGGGCTCGCGCACGAACGAGAACTGGACCAGATCGGCCAGCTCGCTGACGGTGGCCAGGTCGGCGATGTCCTTGTCGGTCAGCGCCGAGATGGGCAGGTCGGTGTCGGGCACGTTGATGCCCCGGCCCGCGCGCAGCTTGGCGGTGCCGTGGGCGGGGCGGTCGATGCGAACGTCGAGGCGCTCGGCCGCGATCCCGGCGACCCGGCCACCCAGCTTGCCGTCGTCGAACAAGACCCGGTCGCCCACCTCGGCGGTGTCGAACACCTCCGGCAGGGTGCAGCCGATGCGGGCCGGCTGGTCGTCGTCCACCGGCGCCGGGGTGCAGTCGCGGGTCAGGTGCAGGATGTCGCCGGCCGACAGCGCGATCCACTGTTCGGTCGGCGGCAGGTCACAGACCGCGGTGGCGTCGTCGGCGCCGACCACCGCGAGCACCGTGCCGGTGCCGACGTAGGTGGTCTTCTCCACGGTGACCACGAACCCGCCGGGCCCGGCCGCTGCCAGCAGTAGCCGCCGCTTGGATCCCCGGGTGTCGTGCAGCCGCAGTTCGTCACCCTCGGCGCGCCGGCCCAGCCAGCCGTCGTCGACCGGCAGCACCGGGAGCCCCGGCTCGGGCGGCGGGACCGGGCGCCGCGCGGCGGTCAGCCAGGCCCGGCCCGCGGAGACGACCTGGCCCAGCGGGTTTCGGCTGGGTCGCAGCCGGAGGACCGGCGGCCCGGGCGCCAGTGGGCCGGTGCGCAGCTTGGGCCCGGCCAGGTCCATCGCCACCAGGCACGGCCGGTCGGTGGCCAGGGCGGCCGAGCGGACGTTGGCGGCCATCGCCTTCCAGGCGACCGGGTCGTCGTGGGCGCAGTTGATCCGGGCGACGCGCATCCCGGCGTCGATGAGCCCGCGCACCAGCCGGGCGTCGCCGGCGGCCTCCGAGGGCAGGGTCACCATGATCCGGGCGGCCCGGTCCTGCGGTGCGGGCCCCAGCAGGGCGGTGGCGTTGCGGTCGAGCAGGCGCGGACCGTCGGAGATCTCGACCGCGGCGTGGTCGGCGGGGTTCCAGCCCCGGCCGCGCATCGCGGCGATCGCCGCCGCGACCCGCTGCAGCGTTGCCTGGACGTGGGCTTCGCTGCGGCCCAGCGACGACAGCCCGAAGCAGGCCAGCCGATACTGCAGGTCGCGGAGGTCGACCTGGCGCATTGCCCAGTAGTGCACCAGATTTGTTGCGCTGCAACGATTTTCCGGGTCGGTGGGGACGATCAGGTGTTGCCACCGGCGCTCGGCCTCGGCCAGCCGGGCCAGCAGCGTTTCGATCTCGCGCTGCAACTCCGCGAGCTCCTCGGCCGCCTCACCCATGCCCGGACGCTAGCCCCGTCAGGTTTCGATTGGGTGAACGCCAGGGGATGTGACCTTTGGCCCACCGCGGTGGCCCCAATGGCCCGCGCACCGGCCCCGAACTTGAACGATGATGGCTTCATGGCGACCAGTGATCCCGTGGTGCTCGACGGTGCGGGTCTGCGGGGGCTGGTCGACGAACTGCGGGCCCGCGGCTACCGGGTGGTCGGACCCACCGTGGGCGAGAACGCGATCGTGCTGGCCGAACTGGACAGTGTCGACGACCTGCCACACGGCTGGGGGGTCGACGTCGGGCCCGGGACCTACCGGTTGCGCCGGCGCGACGATGCGGCCGCCTTCGGCCACTCCGCCGGCCCGCAATCGTGGAAGCAGTTCCTGCACCCGCCGCG
>JAGQTW010000316.1 GCA_020438785.1 Mycobacterium sp.
TTCTACTGGGAACCGCACTGCTTCGACATCCCGATGTGCGCCGCCATCCGCTCGGTGTTCGACTCGCTGGACGGGATCGACAAGGTCGCCGACAAGACGGCGGCGGTGCAGGGCAACACCGATCAATTGGCCAGCCTCGCACCGCAGTTGACCGCGCTGCTGCCCCAGACCATCGCGTCGATGAAGGTGAGCCGGGACCTCTCCCTGGCGTCCTACAACAATCAGAAGGCCCTGCTGGACCAGATGCAGGCCATGAACGACACGGCACTGGCGATGGGCGCCAGCTTCGACCAGGCCAAGAACGACGACCTGTTCTATCTGCCGCCGGAGGCCTTCGCCAACCCCGATTTCAAGCGCGGCCTGGAGATGTTCCTGTCCCCGGACGGCAAGTCCGCCCGGATGTTCATCACCCACCAGAGCGATCCCGCGACGGTGGAGGGCATCGCCCGGGTCGACGGCGAACGGAAGGCCGCGCAGGAGGCCCTGAAGATGACCTCGCTGTCGAACGCCAAAGTCTACCTGGGCGGGGTGGCGGCGACCTACAAGGACATGTCGGACGGGGCGCGCTACGACCTGATGATTGCGGTGGTGTCGTCGCTGACGCTGATCTTCATGATCATGCTCATCCTCACCCGAAGCATGGTGGCTTCTCTGGTCATCGTCGCCACAGCCGGCAGTTCGATCGCCGCCTCGTTCGGCATCTCGGTGCTGTTGTGGCAGGACCTGTTCGGCAAGCAGGTGCAGTGGCTGGTCATGCTGATGTCGGTCATCATCCTGCTGGCGGTGGGATCGGACTACAACCTGCTGCTGGTGTCGCGGTTCAAGGACGAGATCCACGCCGGACTCAAGACTGGGATCATCCGTTCGATGGCGGGTACCGGCGGTGTCGTGACCTCGGCCGGTCTGGTGTTCGCGGCCACGATGGCGGGCATGATGGGCAGCAAGCTGATCGTCTTGGCCCAGATGGGTTCCACCATCGCGATCGGGCTGCTGGTGGACACCTTCATCGTGCGCTCGTTGCTGATGCCGTCGATCGCGGTGCTGCTGGGCCGCTGGTTCTGGTGGCCGACGGTGGTCTATCCGCGCGGCGACAACCACTTCCGCCAACCATCGCCACGCCCGGCCGGCGACGAGCGCGACACCGTCGCGGTTCCCGCCCAGACCTGACCGCCGGCGGGTTGTTGTTTGCGCCGGGCCGTCCCACCGGCTTACATGGTGGGGATGCCTGAGATGAACCGTCGCCATGCCATGTCGCTGGCCGGGATCGCCGCACTGGCGGCCGCCATGCCCATGCCGCCCGCCGCCGCCGCCCCGCGGTCGCCGCGGGACCGGATGCCGTTGCCGGCCGCGCCGCCCGGCAGCAACTACATCTTCGTCGACGACTTCGACGGCCCGGCCGGCTCCGCCCCCGACCCGGGCAAGTGGGAGATCGCGCTGGAGCGCGAGTCGATGCAGGACCCGACTTCTGGGAACTGCCCGAGAACGTCGGCCAGTACCGCGACGACCGGCGCAACGTCTATGTCGATGGCAAGTCGAACCTCGTCTTCCACGCCGCCAAGGACGGCAAGACGTATCACAGCGGCAAGGTGTTCGGGAAGTGGCGCGGCGGTATCGGCCATATCTGGGAGGCGCGGATCAAGCTCGACTGCCTGACCGCCGGGTGTTGGCCCGCCTGGTACCTGGCCAACAACAGCCCGGTCAACGGCGGCGAGGTCGACATCATGGAGTGGTACGGCAACGGGCACTGGGCCGCGGGGACGGCCGTGCACGCCAAGCTGAACGGCGGCGAGCACGTCAGTCATGGGATCACCGTCGACAGCGGCTGGCATACCTGGCGCGTGCAGTGGGACGACGCCGGGATGCGGTTCTGGAAGGACTACGTCGACGGTGCGCAGCCGTATTTCGACGTGCCCGCGAAGTCGTTGCCGGACTGGCAGTTCAACGATCCCGGCTACCAACTGTTTCCGGTGCTCGACCTGGCCGTCGCGGGTTCCGGTGGTGGCGATCCCGGACCGGGCACGTATCCCGCCGACATGCTCATCGACTGGGTGCGGGTCTGGTAGCGGAGCCAAACCGTAGACACCCGAACATAATTGACGTGTTCGTCGGACGCTATCGAGCGGGTTACTCTCACTCCGTGAGCAGCAAGGGAATTCCCAGCGGCGTCGTGCACGAGATGCCCGCCGACCTCCGCGCGGCACTGACGACCAACACCGCCGCGCTGGAGGCCTGGCGAGACATCACCCCACTGGCGCGCAACGAGTTCATCTGTTGGATCACCGACGCCAAGCAGCAGGCCACCCGGGAGCGCCGGATCCGCCGGACCCAGGAGGAACTGGAGGAGGGCAAGCGCCGACCGTGCTGCTGGCCGGGCTGCAAACACCGCGAGCGCACCGGCCGCTAGCGTTACGGCCGGGCCGGGCGGGGCCGCACGAGTTGAGGCCACCAGAACCACCGGCCCAGCAGGGCCGCGATCGCCGGGGTCATGAACGCGCGCACCACCAGGGTGTCGAACAACAGGCCCAGCCCGATGGTGGTGCCGACCTGGGCGACGACGACCATGGCGCTGACCGACATCGCCATCATGGTGAACGCGAAGACCAGGCCGGCGGCGGTCACGACCGACCCGCTGCCGCCCATCGCGCGGATGATGCCGGTGTTGATCCCGGCGGGGATCTCCTCCTTCATCCGGGCGACCAGCAGCAGGTTGTAGTCGGCGCCCACCGCCAGCAGGATGATCACCGCCATGGCCATCACCATGAACTGCAGTTCCATTCCCAGCAGGTACTGCCAGAGCAGCACGGACAGCCCGAAGGACGCGCCGAGTGAGATCACCACGGTGCTCACGATGACGGCGGCGGCGACGACGCTGCGGGTGATGAGCAGCATGATGATGAAGATCAGGCTCAACGCGGCCACACCGGCGATCAGCAGGTCGTATTTGTTGCCCTGCTCCATGTCCTTGAACGCCGATGCGGTGCCGCCGAGGTAGACCTTGGAGCCCTCCAGCGGTGTGCCCTTGATGGCTTCGAAGACCGCGTTCTTGATGGCGTCGATCCGGTTGATGCCGTCGGCGGACAGCGGGTCCTCTTCGTGGGAGATGAAGAACCGGATCCCATGCCCATTCGGCGAGATGAAACTCTTCATGCCGCGCTTGAACTCGGCGTTGTCGAAGATCTCCGGCGGCAGGTAGAAGGTGTCGTCGTTGTGGGCGTCGTTGAACGCCTTGCCCATCGCGGCCGAACTCTCGTCCATCGCCGCCATCTGATCCTGCATGCCGGCCTGGCTGGCCTGCATGGTCAGCATCATGATGCGCATCCGCTTCATCGTGGCGACGGTCGGCTCCATCAGGGTGACCATCTGCGGCATCAGCGCATCGAGTTGCCGCAGATCCGGTATCAGCTCCTGGATGTGGTCTGTGGTGGCGTCGATACCGTCGAGCCCGTCGAAGATCGACCGCATCGACCAGCACACCGGAATGTCGTAGCAGTGCGGTTCCCAGTAGAAATAGCTGCGGATCGGGCGCAGCATGTCGTCGAAATCGGCGATGTGGTTGCGCAATTCGGCGATCTCGGCGGCCATGTCTTCGGTCTTGCCGACCATGTCGTGGGTGGTCGCGCTCATCTTCTCCATCAACGTGATCATCTGGGTCATGGTGTTGATGGTGGTCTGCATATCCTCGCCCTGGACCAGCATGTCCTTCATCCGGTCTTCCATGTAGGAGCGGTTGAGCTTCTGCAGGGTGCTGCCCATGCTGATCTGGGCCGGCAGGGTGCTGTACTTCAGTGGCTTGCCGTCGGGCCGGGTGATGGACTGCACCCGGCCGATGCCGTTGAGTCGGGTGACGGCCTTGGTGATCTGGTCGATCACCAGGAAGTCCGCCGAGTTGCGCACATCGTGGTCGGTCTCGACGAGCAGCAGTTCCGGATTCATCCGGGCGACCGGGAAATGCCGTTCGGCGGCGGCGAATCCCTCGTTGGCCGGCAGGCTGGCGGGTAGGTACTTGCGGTCGTTGTAGTTGGGCTGGTAGCCGGGCAGCGTGACCAGACCGACCAACGCGACCATGATCGTGAGGGTCAGGATCCAGCCCGGCCAGCGGACGACGGCCGCCCCGAGCCGGCGCCAGAAGCGAATTCGCATGGCGCGCTTGGGTTCCAGCAGACCGAATCGACTCGCGACGGTGATGATCGCCGGGCCCAGCGTCAGTGCCACCGTGACCGCGACGACCATGCCGACCGCCAACGGCACACCCAGGGTCTGGAAGTAGGGCAGCCGGGTGAA
>JAGQTW010000317.1 GCA_020438785.1 Mycobacterium sp.
CCGATTCGAAACTCAGCGCGCCCGGCACCAGCGACCAGAACGCCGAGAGCATCATCACGATCGCCGACGGCGCGGTCTTCACCCGCGCGGCCACCATCGAGAAGGGCACCACCAGGATGGCGCCGACGAATCCGGAGTGCGCCGCCGACATCACCGTCCCGGCCAGGCTTTGCCCCACCAGGGCCACCGCGATCGCGGCGACTATCCAGGGCAGGGAGCGCTGCGGTGCGGAAAGGTAGATGTTGAGCCCGATGGCCACCACGACGATGGCGACATACAGCGACCAGGTTCCCATCTGCGCCGACGGACTCTGCGGGTACACCTCACCGGCGATCTGCACCCCCAATGCCACCCCGAACACCAGCAGCCCCAACTGGGCCATCCCGTAGACCAGCCGACTGGAACCCGAAATGAGCTGGGAGGCAGCCAGTTCCATCGCGCCGATGGTCAACGCCATCCCCGGCAGGGTGGCCACCAGGGGTGGGGCGATCACCCGCAACAGCCCGTCGTGGGCGGTGTCGGCGACGAACCAGGTCGCCAGGACGGTGACGATGGTCGCCGACAGCGTCGGCAGCATCGGGTTCAGGCCCGGGAACGGCCGCCCCAACTGCACGATCCCGCCGACCACCAGCCCGAGGAACAGATAGCCGGGTAGGGATGCCCAGGTCGGGTTGATCACCATGCCGAATCCGACTGTGGTGATGGCATATCCGATCGTGGTGAGGACGGGCCCGAACCGGGGCCGCAGGGTGCGGGCCGCCTCGATGGCGGCGACGGCGTCGGTCGGGGTGATGGCCCCCACAGCCGCGAGACTGGCGATGTCGTCGATGCGGCCGGCCATGTCGAGTTGCAGCGATGCGTGGGTCGACCCGTCGACCTCGTAGCCCTTACTGCCCACCTGGATCATCAGCATCGTCGGCAGCACCACCACCCGCACCGGTTCGGTGGTGTACTGCGCGGCGATCTGCAGCAGCCGGCCCTCCACCAGTTGGGTCGGCTGCTCCACCTCCACCAGCGCGATGCCGATCTCCCGCAGCATCGCGGCGACGTCGGCCTGGTCGTGGGTGTCCGGCGGAGCCAGCGGCTCGGGTGGGGTCTTGCGGATCGCGTTGAAGACCCGGAGCCGGCGCGCCCGTTGTTTCTCGTTCATACCGGCATCATGGCGCAGCGCAGGGCTACGCCGAGGTCTTCACCCCGTGGATCGGGTCGGCGGCGTGGTTGTGCCGGCGGCGGCCGCCTGCTGGCGGGCTCGCTGCTGTGCCGCCTGCCACGGCCAGTAGCCGGTCACCTCCAGTTGCAGCGACCAGCTGAGGAACGTCCGGATCAGCACGATGCCGCCCAGCACCGCGACGCTGCGGGCATCCGGGGTCACCGCGACGGTCCGGATGATGTCGGCGGCGACCAGGAACTCCAGGCCCAGCAGGATCGAGCGGCCGAGACGTTCCCGGAATGCGCGGTACGGATCGCCGATCCGCCGCCGCAGTAGCGGCACCACGCTGGCGGCGGAGATCAGCGCGCCGATGGCGATCACCGCGACGCCGATCACGTCGATCGACTTGCCGGTCGTCTCGATGACCTCGAAGAAGCTCACCGCCGAATTGTAGGAACGCCCGCCGCCGGGGAGCGGGGATTGGCCGGGTTGGCGCCGGGGACTTTCACAGCCGGCGCACAGGGACGGCACAGGTTCGCCCCATCGGTACTCCCATACTTGAACCATGAGCTCCTCAGCGGCCGAGCGCGTCGTCATGCGCCGGGCCGACGGCAACCCGATCAGCGTGCTGGTCGTCGACGACGAGTCGGTGCTTGCCGAGATGGTGTCGATGGCGCTGCGCTACGAGGGCTGGAACATCGCCACCGCCGCCGACGGCGCCGCGGCGATCGCGGCGGCCCGCGCCGAGCGTCCCGACGTGGTGGTGCTTGACGTCATGCTGCCCGACATGAGCGGACTGGACGTGCTGCGCAGGCTGCGTGAGCAGCACCCGCACCTGCCGGTGCTGCTGCTCACCGCCAAGGACGCCGTCGAGGACCGGATCGCCGGGTTGACCGCCGGCGGCGACGACTACGTCACCAAGCCGTTCTCCATCGAGGAGGTCGTGCTGCGGCTGCGGGCGCTGTTGCGCCGCACCGGGGTGACCACCGTGGACAGCGGAGCCCAGATCGTGGTGGGCGACCTGGTGCTCGACGAGGACAGCCACGAGGTGACCCGCGCCGGTGAGCCGGTCGTGCTGACCTCCACCGAGTTCGAGCTGCTGCGGTTCATGATGCGCAACCCCAAGCGGGTGCTGTCCAAGGCCCAGATCCTGGACCGGGTCTGGAGCTACGACTTCGGCGGCCGGTCCAACATCGTCGAGCTCTACATCTCGTATCTGCGCAAGAAGATCGACAGCGGGCACGAACCGATGATTCACACGTTGCGCGGCGCCGGGTATGTCCTCAAACCGGCGAGCTAGCACCTGGTCGCTGCGGGCGCGACTGCTCATCGGTCAGGTGCTGTTGTTGGCTGCGGTGTGCGTCGGCATCGCGGCGATCACCGAACTCGCACTGCACCAATACCTTTACGGCCAGCTCGACGACCAGCTGCGGGAGAGCGCGCACCGCGCGGCGATGATGTACGGCGATCCACCGCCACCGCCGCCGCCACCCTGGCGGGACGACCGTCCGCCGATGGCCCGCCCCGGTCCCGGCCCGGCCTTCCTGGACGCGCCCGGCCAGCCGATCGGGCTGGTCGCCTCCGTCGTCGACCACGGTCGCACCCGCAACGCCGGCGTGCTGACCGCCGGCGGGGTGCGCACCGCCGTATCACCCATGGCGGCAGGGCAATTGGCCGCCGTCTCCGGCAAGGGTCATCCGGTGACGCGGCGGCTGGACGGTTTGGGCCGTTACCGCCTGATGGCCCTGCAGAGCAGGCGTACCGGCCACACCCTGGTGATCGGCTTGAGCACCGGCGACGTCGACGAGACGCTGCTTCGGGTGGCGCTGATCTTCGCGGTGGTCACCGCCGCGGCGCTCGCGGTGGCCACCACCGTCGGTGTGCTGATCATCCGGCGGGCGCTGGCACCGCTGAACCGGGTCGCGGCCACCGCGGGTGAGGTGGCCAACCTGCCACTGGACCGGGGCGAGGTGGCACTGCCGGTGCGGGTCGCCGAACCGGATGCCAACCCGCACACCGAGGTGGGGCGCCTCGGTCTCGCGCTCAACCGGATGCTCGACCACATCGCGGCGGCGCTGTCCACCCGGCAGGCCAGCGAGATCCGGGTGCGCCAGTTCGTCGCCGACGCCAGCCATGAGCTTCGCACCCCGCTGGCCGCCATCCGCGGCTACACCGAACTGGCCCAACGGAAACGAGCCGAAGTGCCCGACGACGTGGCCCATGCGATGGGGCGCGTCGAGTCGGAGGCCGAGCGGATGACCCACCTGGTGGAGGATCTGCTGCTGCTGGCGCGGCTGGACTCCGGGCGTCCGCTGGAGCGGCAGCCGGTGGACCTGTCCCGGCTGTGCGCCGACGTCGTCAGCGACGCCCACGCCGCCGGACCGGATCACCAGTGGAACCTCGACGTGCCCGCCGGCCCGCTGTACGTGCCGGGCGATGACGCCCGCCTGCACCAAGTGGTGGCCAACCTGCTGGGCAACGCGCGCACGCACACCCCACCCGGCACCGCCGTCACGCTCTCACTCACCGCCGAGGACGGCGCCGCGGTCATGCGGGTGGTCGACAACGGGCCGGGCATCCCCGCCGAGCTCCAGTCGGAGGTCTTCGAACGGTTCGCGCGTGGGGACAGCTCCCGCTCGCGCCACGCCGGCTCCACCGGTCTGGGGCTGGCCATCGTCTCGGCGGTGGTCCGGGCCCACGACGGCACGATCGGGTTGCGCAGCGTGCCGGGGCACACGGAATTCACCGTCCGGTTGCCCGGCGCGCGCACGGTGTGACACGTCAGGTCCGCAGCGCCGCCACCGCGGCGCGGTTGGTCTCGAAGACGTGGTGTCCCTGCAGCAGGTGCATTCGCTCGAGGTTGGCCAGCAGTTCCGGCCGCACCCGCGAGTAGCCGAACGTGATGGACCTGCCCTGAAGCCATTGCAGTTCCTTGGCCAGGGCCTCCGCGCCGGTGACGTCGACGTTGGTGACGCCCTCCATGTCGAGGATGAAGGCGTGCACCGGGTGTGGGGCGTCCTGCACGGCTTGCCTGATGGCGGCGCTGAGGGTCTGGGCGTTGCCGAAGAAGATCGGGGCGGCGAACCGCATGGCGATCAGGCCCGGCACCGTCTCGTGCACGTCGTCGTGACCGACGGTCAGCGAGACGTGCGGATCGTCGGAGCCCTGCAGCACATCGACCGCCGGGCCGGCGGCCCGGTACAGCAGGTTGATCAGCGAAAGGATGAACGCCAGCACGATCCCGGCGAGGGGGCCGATGAACAGCACACCGGCGAAACATGTTGCACCGACGGCGAACTCGAATCGGGACAGCTGCCACAGGTGCCGGAACTCGGCGACGTTGATCAACTTGAGCACCGCGACCGCGACGATCGCCCCGATGGCCGGAGACGGGATGTCCGACAGCAGGCCGGTGCCGAACAGCAGTAACAGCAGGGTGCCCGCCGCCATCACCAGCAACGGCAGCTGGCTGCGGGTGCCGGCCTGGTCCATCGCGGCCGCCCGCGACGTCGACGATCCCATGGTGAACGACGACGACAGCCCGGAGGTGAGGTTCGCGAAGCCGAACGCGGCCAGGTCGCGGTCCGGGGAGGTCTGGTAGCCGTATTTGTCGGCGAAGGAGCGGGCGAGTAACAGGCCCTCGCCCATCGTGACGACGGTCAGGGCCAGGGCAGGCAGGATCAGCCGTACCCACTCCGCGAGGCTCAGCCGCGGGAATGCCAGCACCGGCGGGCCACTAGGCACGCTGCCCAACACCCCGACCCCCTTGCCGGACAGGTGCAACGCCAGGGACACCGCGGTGGCGGCCACCAGGACGATCAGCGCCCACGGCACCCGCGGCCAGTGCCGCCGGCCGGGGATAAGGATCGCCAGCGAGAACACACTCACCGCCACCGACCACCAGTGCACCGCACCCAGTCGCGTCACCAGCGTGGCCAGCTTCTCGAAGAACTCGGCGCTGGACGGCACCCGGATCCCCAGCATCCGGGCGATCTGGCTGACCAGGATGTCGGTGGCGAGCCCGGCGATGAAGCCGACCAGGATCGGCTTGGACAGGAAGTTGGCCAGGAAGCCCAGCCGGAAGACGCTGAAGAGCAGGAACAGCAGGCCGCCGATGATCGCCATCCCCGCCGCCATGGCCGCGTAGTGCTGGCTGCCGGCGGCCGCCATGCCCACCAGCGCCGAGCCGACCAGCGCCGAAGCGGCGGCATCGGGGGCGGCGACCAGTTGGCGCGACGACGCCAGCAGCGCGAACACCACCGACGGCACCACGAGCGCGTACAGCCCCGCGATGGGCGGCAACCCGGCGATCTGGGCGTAGCCGATGTTCAGCGGCAACGCGATCGCAAGCAGCGTGATCCCGCCCAGCACCTCGGTGCCGACGTTCTTCCGGGTCAACCCCGGCAGCAGTTTCATCGGCGCAATCATGCGACCGGCACCGGCGCCCTGGGGGAGGATTCGCAACATGGAGCACAAACCCCCGGCGCCGGTCATCGAGGCCGCCCACGCCGAGCACCTGACCACACTGCCGTTCGACGACACCGCCGACTTCGACGACACCGACCGCGGCTTCATCGCCGCCCTGCAGCCGTGCGTGGTCACCGCCGCCGACGGCCGGGTGGTGTGGGACAACGACGTCTACGACTTCCTGGCCGGTGACGCACCCACCTCGGTGCATCCCAGCCTGTGGCGGCAGTCCATCCTGGCCGCGAAGCAGGGCCTCTACGAGGTGGTCGAAGGCATCTACCAGGTGCGCGGACTGGACCTGTCCAACATCAGCTTCATCGAGGGCGATACCGGCGTCATCGTGATCGACCCGCTGATCTGCACCGAGACCGCCGCGGCCGCGCTGGCGTTGTACCGGGCCCACCGCGGGGAGAGGCCGGTGAGCGCTGTCATTTATACCCACAGCCACGTGGATCACTTCGGCGGCGTACTGGGCGTGACAACCCAGGCCGACGTGGACGCCGGCAAGGTCGCGGTGATCGCCCCCGAGGGGTTCGTCCAGCACGCGGTGCAGGAGAACGTGTATGCCGGCACCGCGATGACTCGCCGCGCCACCTACATGTATGGCACGCTGCTGGAGCGCGGCCCGCGCGGGCAGGTCGGCTGCGGGTTGGGCCAGAACACGTCCACCGGCGAGATCGCCATCATCGTGCCGACCATCGACATCACCACCACCGGCGAGACGCACACCATCGACGGGGTCCAGATCGAATTCCAGATGGCCCCGGGCACCGAGGCGCCCGCCGAAATGCACTTCTACTTCCCGCAGTACCGGGCGTTGTGCATGGCGGAGAACGCCACCCACAACCTGCACAACCTGCTGACCCTGCGCGGGGCGCTGGTGCGCGACCCGCACGCCTGGTCGGGGTATCTCACCGAGGCCATCGACACTTTCGCCGACCGCACCGAGGTGGTGTTCGCATCGCACCACTGGCCGACCTGGGGCCGGGACAACATCGTGAAGTTCCTTTCCCTGCAACGTGATCTGTATGCCTACCTGCACGACCAGACCCTGCGGCGGCTCAACCAGGGCTATACCGGCATCGAGATCGCAGAGACCTTCCAGATGCCGCCGGCACTGCATAACGCCTGGCATGCGCACGGCTACTACGGCTCGGTGAGCC
>JAGQTW010000318.1 GCA_020438785.1 Mycobacterium sp.
CGCGCCGTGGCCAGCCGGGAGGAGAACCCGCTCATCGACGATCCGTTCGCGGCGGCGCTGGTGCGGGCGGTCGGGATCGAGTACTTCACCAAGTTCGTCGACGGTGACATCGATCCGGCCGCCGTCGACGACAGCGGCAGCGCCCGGATGCTGACCGATGTGATGGCCGTCCGGACCCGGTTCTTCGACGACTTCTTTCGCGAGGCCACCGCAGCCGGTGTGCGCCAGGCGGTCATCCTGGCATCCGGGCTGGACTCCCGCGCCTACCGGCTGCCGTGGCCGCCGGGCACCGTGGTCTTCGAGATCGACCAGGCCAAGGTCATCGAGTTCAAGTCCGAGACGCTGGCCGCTCTGGGCGCCTCCCCCACCGCGGACCGCCGCGCCGTCGCCGTCGACCTGCGTGACGATTGGCCGGCCGCCCTGCGCGCCGCCGGCTTCGACGACACCGCGCCGACCGCCTGGAGCGCGGAGGGCCTGCTGGTCTATCTGCCGCCGGATGCCCAGGATCGGTTGCTGGACAACATCACCGCGCTGTCCGCGCCGGGCAGCAGGATGGCCACCGAGTACCACCCCGACGCCGGCGCCGGAATCCTGGACCGAGCCGCGAAGATGAGCGAGCAGTGGAGCGCGCAGGGCCTGGATCTGAACATGGCCGACCTGTTCTACCCCGGCGAGCGTGCCTCCGTCGTCGAGTACCTCACACGGCACGGCTGGCGGGTGACCACCCGCACCCGCCCGGAGATGTTCGCCCTGCACGGCCGCGTGTTCCCCGACGGGGATCCCGCGGCACCACTGCGAAACTCGTTGTCGGTCACGGCGATCCGGACGTAGCGGGATGGCACGCACCGACGACGACAGCTGGGACCCGGCATCCGGTGTGGGGGCCACCGCCACCATGGTCGCGGCCGGGCGGGCGATGGCAACCAAGGACCCTCGCCGGCTGATCAACGATCCGTTCGCCGAACCACTGGTGCGCGCGGTCGGCATCGACTTCTTCGTCGCGATGCTCGACGACACCCCGGGCACCTCGGCGTTCCCCGACTCCTCGCCCGAACGGATGGAGGCGATGATCGCCGGAATGGCCATGCGCACCAAGTTCTTCGACGACTACTTCACCACGACGGCCGCCTGCGTGCGCCAGGCGGTGATCCTGGCCTCCGGGTTGGACTCCCGGGCCTTCCGGCTGGCCTGGCCGCCGGGCACCGTGGTGTACGAGATCGATCAGCCCGCGGTGATCGACTTCAAGAACCGCGTGCTCGGCGATCTCGGCGCGCAGCCCACCGCCGAGCGCCGCACGGTGGGGATCGACCTGCGGAACGACTGGCCGGCAGCGTTGCGCGATGCGAATTTCGACCCCGGAGCGCCCACCGCATGGCTGGCCGAGGGGCTGCTGATCTACCTGCCGCCCGAGGCGCAGGACCGGCTGTTCGACACCATCACCGCACTGTCGGTGCCGGGCAGCACCATGGCGACCGAATACGCGCCGGGCATCATCGAATTCGACTTCGAGAAGGCCCGGGATCGGGCGGCGATGATGCGCGAACGCGGGCTCGACATCGACATGGCGTCGCTGATCTATCCCGGTCCGCGCAGCCATGTCATGGAATACCTGCGCGCCAAGGGCTGGCAGGTGACCGGGGTGCCCCGCGACGAACTGCTCACCCGCAACGGATTACAGCCACCCGAGCGCAGCGACTTCAACCCACTGGGTGACATCGTCTACGTCAGCGCCGTATTGGCTTAGACCCCGGACGCTCCCGATGTCGGCATACTGGACCGGTGAACCGGCTGATCGGTGCCGCCGGACTGGCCGGCCTGCTGTTGGCGGCGGCCTGCGCGCCGAAACCGCACCCGCAGCAGGGTGACCCGGCGTCGGCGGCGTCCCCGACGGCCGGTGCGACGCTGTCGGCCTGGCCGAAGGGCGCGGCGGTCGACTATCAACTGGGCGGGGCGTATCCCCCGGATGCCGGCGTCGGCATCGTGGCACGCGACAGCTCCGAGCAACCCGCACCGGGCCGGTACTCGATCTGCTACGTCAACGGTTTCCAGACGCAGCCGGGCGATCAGTGGCCCGACACCCTGGTGCTGCACGACACCTCCGGATCCGACGTGGCCGACCGCGGCTGGCCGGATGAGCGGATACTCGACATCTCGACACCGGCGAAACGGGCGGCGATCGGCGAGGCCCTCGCCCCGACCGTGCACCGTTGCGCGGTCCGCGGGTTCCAGGCGGTCGAGTTCGACAATCTCGACTCGTATACGAGGGCGAACGGCGCCTTCGACCTGGCAGCGGCCGAGGCCCACGCGACACTGCTGGCCGAACTGGCACACCGGGAAAAGCTGGCTGCGGGACAGAAGAACACGCCGGAACTCGGCAGGCGCGGACCCGCCGACATCGGTTTCGACTTCGCCGTCTCCGAGGAGTGCCGTCGCTTCGACGAGTGCACCGCCTACACCGATGTCTACGGCGACTACGTGATCGACATCGAATACATCGACGATCTCGGCGCCCCCCTGGCCCAGGTATGCGCCGACCCGCAGCTACCGCGGTCCAGCGTGATCCGGGACCGGATGCTCAGCGCGCCCGGTTCTCCCGACTACCGGCTGGAGCGCTGCCGATAGTCAGAACCGGCCGTCCCCCGGCCACAACGCCCGGGCACCGGTCAACGAGCGCTGACCCTGTTCCAGGGCCACGCTGATCGACCGGCCGAGCAGCACCGCAACGGCGTCCGGCAGCGAGGCCGCCGCCGGCTGCGAGGATGCCCTGGGCCGCAGATAATCCCGCCACGAAGCGCCCGGGTAGCCGACCAGTTCCACCTCAGCGTCGACGTCCAGGCCCGCCAGGATCTTGGCGCGCCGCACCGCTGTCCGCAGCCCGCCGAGCTCGTCGACCAGGCCGTGGCCCAGCGCGTCCTCGCCTGTCCACACCCGGCCCCGGGCGACCGCGTCGACGGCCTCCACCGACAGGTTGCGCGCCTCGGCCACCCGCTGCACGAAGTCGGCGTAGAACAGGTCCGCCTCGGCCTCCACCAGCGCGTGCTGCTCGGGAGTGAACGGTGCGTTCAGCGACCAGGCATCGGCATTGGCGTTGGTGCGCACGGCATCCGAACCCACCCCCAGCCGGTCCTTGAGCTCACGCGCCACCAGTTTGCCGGTCACCACACCGATCGAACCGGTGATCGTGCCGGGATTGGCGACGATGGTGTCGGCGCCCATGGCCACGAAGTAGCCGCCGGATGCCGCCACCGACCCCATCGAGGCGACCACCGGCTTACCCCGGTGTCGCAGCCGCACCACCTCACGCCAGATGGTCTCCGAGCCGGTCACCGAACCGCCGGGACTGTCCACCCGCACCACCACGGCGGTGACGTCCTCGTCGGCGGCGGCCTCGCGCAGTGCGGCCGCAATCGTGTCCCCGCCGGCGCTGGATCGGCCGAATGGCGACAGTTGTGGTCCGCCGCGCCCGTTGACGATCGGGCCGGCGACCGTGACCACCGCGATCGTCGGCTTGGAGCGGCCGGGCAGTGACGGCACCGGAACCGGCGGGCCGCCCTTGCGGGTCTGGGCGTAGCGCGACAGGAACAGCCGGGGCGGCTTGTCGTCGTCGGAGTCGGCGTCACCGGTCTCCGGTGAAACACCCTCCACACCAACGAGTTCGGCGATGCGGCTGTAGGCCTCGTCGCGGAACCCGATGCGGTCCACCAGATGTCCGGTGACGGCGTCGTCCCGCAACAGCGGCGCCCGGTCGGCCAGTTCGTCGACGGCGGACACCTCGATGCCGCGGGACTCGGCGATGGCCTGCCACACCTGGGTGTGCAGGCTTTCGATGAGACGGGAGTCGGCCTCACGATGCGCATCGGTGTAGTGGTCCTGGGTGAACAGGTTGGCCATCGACTTGTACTCGCCGCGGGCGACGAACTGCGCCTCGATGCCCGCCTTGTCCAGGGCGTCCCGCAGGAACAGCGCGTTGGTGGCGAAGCCGACCAGCCCGACGGTCCCCGACGGCTGCATCCACACCTCGCCGAACGCCGAGGCCAGGTAGTACGACAGCGTGCCCGGGTAGGTCTCGGCCCACGCCAGCGACGGCTTGCGTTCGGCGAAGGCGGTGACCGCCTCCCGCAGCTCCTGCACGGCGGCCGCGGGAGCGGCCGTGATCTGCACGCGGGCAATCAGTCCCGCGACCCGGTCGTCGTCGGCGGCCCGGTGGATGGCGGCGACGGCGTCGCGCAGCAGCATGGGGCGCCCGCTGCCGGTGACGAAGCTGAGCGGGTCGAAACCGGCGGTCTCCGGGGGCGCCGACTGCAGGTCCAACTCGAGCACCACGCCGGCGGGCACGCCGTGATGGCGGGCGGTGTCGACCTTGCGGGCCAAGTCGCGGATGTCGTCGGCACCAGGAATCCCCGGAAGAAAGGACAGCATGTCACCGAGCCTACCGACGGCACACGGACGGACCGAACCCACGAGGGTCGCGGGGCCTTTCTCATGGAAACGGCATGCTCGCATGCCCCGACCGCGAGAATCGGCGCATGGTGCTCAAGGTCGACGTTCCGCCCCATCTCATCGACGGCCAGGTGGACGAGGGGTACGGCAAGGTCGCCGATGCGTTCCGCGCCAACTTCGCCGCGGGCCGCGAAGTCGGCGCCGCCCTGGCGGTCTACCGGGACGGGGTCAAGGTCGTCGACCTGTGGGGCGGCTACCGCAACGGCGAAACGAAGACCCCCTGGCGGGGCGACACCATGGTCAACCTGTTCTCGACCACCAAGGGGATCGCCGCGCTGACGATCGCGCACGCGGTGTCAAAGGGCCTGCTCGACTACGACGCCAGGGTGTGCGACTACTGGCCGGAGTTCGGTTCCCACGACAAGGACACCGTCACGGTGCGCCAGTTGCTCGCCCACCAGGCCGGGCTGTGCGCGCTGACACCCAATCCGACCCTTCGCGACGTCGCCGACCCGGTGCGACTGGCCCCCATCCTGGCGGCGCAGAAACCGGCGTGGCCGCCGGGCACCCGGCACGGCTATCACACCGTCACGATCGGCTGGTACGAGTCGGAGTTGATCCGCAGGACCGATCCGGGCGGCCGTACGCTCGGCCGTTATCTGGCCGAGGAGATCGCCGGCCCGATGGGACTCGACCTGCACATCGGGCTGGCCGATACCGTGCCGCGTGACCGCCTCGCCCACATGCACAACTGGAAACGAGCCGAATCGCTGTTGCACGTTCGTGAGATGCCGCCGGGTTTCCTCGGGGCGGCGCTGAATCCGGTCGGCCTGCTCGCCCGAACGGCGTCGCCCGCCGACGTCGACGCCTACGCCGGCGACTTCAACCGCGACGACGTTCGCCGGGTAGAGATCCCGGCGGGCAACGGCACCGGGACCGCACGGGCGGTCGCGCAGTTGTACGGCGAGGCGGCCTGCGGCGGTAGCCGGATCGGTCTGAGCTCGGAGACTTTCGAGCAACTCACCGCACCGGCGCGCCGGCCGTCCGGCGGTGTCCGGGACAAGGTCCTGCGGGTCGACACGGCGTACTCGCTGGGGTTGGCCAAGCCGTTTCCCAGCATGGTGTTCGGCTCGTCCGAAAGGGCATTCGGCACACCGGGTTTCGGTGGCTCGTTCGGGTTCGCCGACCCCGACACCGGAATCGGCTTCGCATACGTGATGAACCGGATGGGTTTTCATCTGGTCAGCGACCCGCGGGAACTGAGTGTGCGGCAGGCACTGTTCCGTGGCGTGCTCGGCGCCCGCCCACAGATTTGACCCGGAAAGCGAAAACCCCCGCATGGCGGGGGCTTTCGGCCGGTGCGTTCGCGGAGTTACAGCTCGGTGGCCGATCCGCCCGCGGCGGTGATGGCCTCGCGGGCGCTGCCGCTGAACTTGTGCGCGGTCACGTCGACCTTGGCGGTCAGCTTGCCGTCACCCAGGACCTTCACGAGCGCGTTCTTGCGGACCAGGCCCTTGGCGACGAGCTCCTCGACGCCGACCGAGCCGCCCTCGGGGAACACCCGGGCGATGTCACCGACGTTCACCACCGCGTACTCGGTGCGGAACCGGTTGCGGAAGCCCTTGAGCTTGGGCAGCCGCATGTGGATCGGCATCTGCCCGCCCTCGAAGGTCGCCGGCACGTTCTTGCGCGCCTTGGTGCCCTTGGTGCCGCGGCCGGCGGTCTTGCCCTT
>JAGQTW010000319.1 GCA_020438785.1 Mycobacterium sp.
TCCGACGGCAAGCCGATCACCTGTGACGACATGGTGCTGGCCTGGGCGGCGCAGTCCGGCCGGTTCCCGGGCTTCAACGCCGCCAGCCAGGCGGGCTATCTGGACATCGCCGGCATCGACTGTCAGCCCGGCCAGAAGAAGGCTCGGGTCAGCTATTTCCCCGACCGCACGATCGTCGACTACCTGCAGCTGTTCACCGCCACGTCGATGATGCCGTCCCATGTCATCGCCGACGAGCTGGGAATCGACGTGACGCAGGCGCTGCAGGCCGGCGACCCGGCCGCCGTCCAGCGCATCGCCGACGCCTGGAACACCACCTGGGACCTCAAACCCGGGATCGACCTGAAGAAGTTCCCCGCGGCCGGCCCGTACAAGATCGACGCCGTGCTGCCGCAGGGCGCGGTGGTCCTGGTCGCCAACGACCGCTGGTGGGGCGCCGCGCCGGTCACCAAGCGGGTCACGGTGTGGCCGCGCGGCGTCGACGTCCAGGACCGCATCAACAACGGCAGCTTCCACGTGATCGACGTCGCCACCGGCTCGTCGGGCACGCTGACGACCCCGGACACCTACCAGAGCCGTCAACTCCCGTCCGGCGGCATCGAGCAGCTGATCTTCGCCCCGCAGGGCCCGCTGGCGGCGCCGCCGGCCCGCCGGGCGTTCGCCCAGTGCACGCCCCGCGACCAGATCGCCGCCAACGCGGCGATGCCGATCGCCAATGCGCGGCTCAACCCGGTCAGCGACGACGCGTTCAGCCAGACCGAGGGGCTGGCCGAAGCCGGCCAGTTCAGCGCCGCCAACCCGGACGCCGCCCGGGCCACCCTGAACGGCGCACCACTGACCGTGCGCATCGGCTACCAGTCGCCCAACCCGCGGCTGGCCGCCACCGTCGGGGCCATCGCCCGCTCCTGCGCCGCCGCGGGCATCACGGTGGTCGACGCCACCTCGGACACCACCGGCCCGCAGACCCTGCGCGACGGCCAGCTCGACGTGCTGCTGGCCAGCACCGGCGGCGCGACGGGCAGCGGCTCCACCGGCTCGTCGGCCATGGACGGCTACGCGCTGCGCACCGGTAACGGCAACAACCTGCCCGGCTACAGCAACCCGCAGATCGACGGGATCATCGCCGCCCTGGCGGTGACCATCGACCCCAAGGAGCAGACCCGACTGCTCGGCGATGCCTCGCCGATCCTGTGGGGGGACATGCCGACGCTGCCGCTGTACCGTCAGCAGCGCACGGTGATGTTCGCCAAGAAGATGTTCGGCGTAGAGGGCAATCCGACCAAGTGGGGTGCGGGCTGGAACATGGACCGATGGATGCTCAAGCAGTGACCGAGGCGTCGAACGACTCGGTGGCCGGCGTGATCGCCGCCCTGACCCGCGAGGTGGCGGACTTCCCCGAGCCCGGCATCCAGTTCAAGGATCTGACCCCGGTGCTGGCCGACCATCGCGGCCTGGCCGTGGTCACCGAGGCCCTCGCCACCATCGCCGAGGGCGCCGACCTGGTCGCCGGGATCGACGCGCGCGGGTTCCTGCTCGGCGGGGCGGTGGCACACCGGCTGGGTGTCGGGGTCCTCGCCATCCGCAAGGGCGGCAAGCTTCCGCCGCCCGTGCACCGGCAGAGCTACACCCTCGAATACGGCAACGCCACGCTGGAGATCCCCGCCGAGGGCATCGAACTCACCGGCCGGCGGGTGGTGATCATCGACGACGTGCTGGCCACCGGCGGGACCGTGGCCGCCGCCCGCGACCTGCTCGAGGCGGCCGGTGCGCAGGTCCCGGTCGCCGCGGTGGTGCTGGAGTTGCCCGCGCTCGGTGGACGTGCCCGGGTCGCCCCGCTGGCGGTCGGCAGCCTGACCGTGGCCTGAGGCGATATCCTCGGCTGACGGGCCCGCTGACAGGGTGTAGCGCGGGAACGCCGGGCGCGAGGAGGTGACGATGGCCGAGGAGCCGGGTGGCCGCGCGGCGGTCCAGCCCATGCCGGTCACCGAGATCACCGCCGAGAGCGGCGCGGAAACCCCCAAGGCCGGCGCCGAGACGCCGAAGACGACCACCAGCGCCTCGCGGCGGGTGCGGGCCCGGCTGGCCCGCCGGATGACCGCGCAGCGCAGCACCGTCAACCCGGTTCTCGAGCCGCTGATCGCGGTGCACCGCGAGGTCTATCCGAAGGCCGACCTGGCCATCCTGCAGCGCGCCTACGAGGTGGCCGAAGCCAAGCACGCCACCCAACTCCGCCGCTCCGGTGACCCGTACATCACCCACCCACTGGCGGTCGCCAACATCCTGGCCGAACTCGGCATGGACACCATCACGCTGGTGGCCGCTCTGCTGCACGACACCGTCGAGGACACCGGGTACACGCTGGAGGCGCTGACCGCCGACTTCGGCGACGAGGTGGGCCACCTGGTCGACGGGGTCACCAAGCTGGACAAGGTGGTGCTGGGCAGCGCGGCGGAGGGCGAGACCATCCGCAAGATGA
>JAGQTW010000320.1:0-1938 GCA_020438785.1 Mycobacterium sp.
GAGATCAACGAGGCGTTCGCCTCGGTGGTGTTGAGCTGGGCGCAGGTCCACGAGGCCGACATGGACAAGGTGAACGTCAACGGTGGGGCCATCGCGCTGGGTCATCCGGTCGGCAGCACCGGTAGCCGCTTGATCACCACCGCGCTGCACGAACTCGAGCGCACCGACCAGAGCACCGCCCTGATCACGATGTGCGCCGGCGGGGCGCTGTCGACCGGCACGATCATCGAGCGGATCTAGTTTGGCGATTACGGACGCGGAGCGGATCGCGGCCGCGCAGGCCTACATCGATGCGCTGGCCGACCACGACGGCGACAAGGTGCCGTTCGCACCGGACTGCATTCGCATCGAGATGGGCCTGAAGACCGGGCGGTCCGGAGATCACCTGCGACGCAGCCTCAACAGCGGTCCGCAATTCCGGCTCATCGAGAGGTGCAGTCCCCCGGAATTCACCGTCAACGGTGACGAGGTCCGGGCGCGCTTCGATGTCATCACCAAACCCTCGCTGGCCGGCCGGCGGGTGTGTGCCCACGTCGACGAGACGTTCCTGATCCCCGCCGATGGCCGGATCCATCACATCCGGGCTAATCTTCGCCCGTTCATCCAGCGCTAGACCGAGGAGTTCGTCATGCCGAAACCCCGGCCGAAGGGCATCGATTCGCCGGTCAGCAAGTTCATCATCAAGTGGATGTCACGCGGCCAGACCGCCCTGTACCGGGCGACCAACGGCAAGATCGCGGGCAGTTTCCTCGAGGGCGCACCGGTGGCGCTGGTGACGACGATCGGCCGCAAGAGCGGTGAGCCGCGGGTGGTGCCGTTGCTGTTCCTGCGCGAGGGTCAGCGGATCGTGCTGGTGGCATCTCAGGGCGGCAGCGACAAGCACCCACTGTGGTACCTGAACCTCAGCGCCAACCCCAAGGTGAAGGTCCAGATCAAAGACGAGGTGCTCGAACTGACGGCCCGCGACGCCACCCAGGCCGAGCGCGACGAGTACTGGCCCAAGTTGACCGCGTTCTACAAGGGCTTCGACGACTACAAGTCGTGGACCGACCGGGTGATCCCGATCGTGATTTGCGACCCGTGAATCCGGGCACGTTGATGGGGTGCCCGACTCATCGCACCCGGTCCGAAACTCAGCCCTGCTGAAGGTTGCGCTGAAGCGGTTCGCCCGCGCCCACATCTGGGTGTATCGACGCACCAACGGCCGACTCGGCTCGAGGATGCTGTGGTTCCCCGCCGCACTGATCACGACGACGGGGCGCAAGTCCGGGCGGTCGCGCACCACCCCCACGCTGTACCTGCGGGACGGTGACCGCATCGTGCTGCCCGCGTCCTATGGCGGACGCGACCACCATCCGGCGTGGTACCTCGACATCCGGGCCGACCCGCGGGTCCGCGTCCAGGTGCGCGACCAGGTGATGGACCTGACGGCTCGGGACGCCACCGCCGACGAACGGCAGGTGTACTGGCGTCAGCTGACGCGAATCTACCCGCCGTACAAGGGTTATCAGGACGCCGCCGACCGCCGCATCCCCCTGGTTGTGTGCGAACCGGGGACGACGCCCTGAGGTCGCCGATGTGGAGGTGTCTTCACGATCGGCGCCGAGTGCGCCGACAACTTCACGCTCGTGAGGCTCGGCGAAAGAACACTCAGGCGCCGAACACCGGCAGCGGCTGCCGCGACTTCGCCAGGAGATCGGCGACTACCGGGCCGAGTTCGGCCGGATCCCACCGCGCCCCTTTGTCGATGTCGGCGCCGCGCGCCCAGCCCTCGGCGACCCGGATGATGCCGCCCTCGACCTCGAACACCCGGCCGGTGACGTCCCGCGACTCGACGCTGCCGAGCCAGACCACCAACGGCGAGATGTTCTCCGGCGCCATCGCATCGAAATCCTGGTCCTGCGTTGACATCATGTCGGCGAAGACCGTCTCGGTCAT
>JAGQTW010000320.1:1997-3676 GCA_020438785.1 Mycobacterium sp.
ACCAGGGTCAGTGCCGCGATACCGGCCTTGGCGGCGCTGTAGTTGGCCTGCCCGACACTGCCCTGCAACCCGGCTCCGGAGCTGGTGTTGATGATGCGCGCATCGACTGCCTGACCGGCCTTGGACCTGGCCCGCCAGTACGCGCCGGCATGTTTCATGGTCGCGAAGTGACCCTTGAGGTGCACGGCGATGACGGCGTCGAACTCTTCTTCGGAGGTGTTGACGAACATCCGGTCGCGGACGATCCCGGCGTTGTTCACCAGAACATCAAGGCCGCCAAAGGAATCGACGGCGGTCTGGATCAGGCCGGCGGCCTGCTCCCAGTCGGCGACGTTGGCTCCGCTGGTGACGGCCTCGCCGCCGACAGCGGTGATCTCGTCGACCACCGACTGCGCGGCACTGCCGCCACCGGCCGGCGAGCCGTCCAGGCCCACGCCGATGTCGTTGACCACCACGCGGGCCCCCTCGGCGGCGAATGCCAGGGCATGCGCGCGTCCGATGCCGCCACCGGCGCCCGTGACGATGACAACCCGACCGTCGAGCAATCCCATTGCACTGTCTCCTTACTTGTTGGCACTCGAGGCGGACAGGTAGGCAGGCGGCTCGCCGCCGCCATGCACCGCCATCTTGGCTCCGCTGATGTACGCGGCCGCATCGGAGGCCAGAAACGCTGCCGCCCAACCGATGTCGGCGGGTTTGGCCAACCGCCCCAGCGGCACGGTCGCCGCGACGGCGGCCTGTGATTCGGCGTCGCCGTAGAACAGTTCGACCTGCTCGGTTTCCACCATCCCGACCACCAGCGCGTTGACGCGAACCTTCGGCGCCCATTCCACCGCGAGGGTGGTAGTCAGGCTCTCCACGCCCGCCTTGGCCGCGCTGTAGGCGGCCGTACCGGGGGATGGGCGTCCGGCACTGACGCTCGAGATCGACACGATCGAACCGCCATTCGGCTGATTTTGCATGACCGCGTTCGCTGCCTGCGAGACATGCAGCATGCCAAGTAGATTGAGCTCGACGATCTTCTGGTGGAACTTCGGCGAGGCCTCGGCGGCCAATACGTACGGCGAGCCGCCCGCGTTGTTGACCACCACATCCAGTCGACCGTGCCGGTCGACGATGGCGGCGACCAGACCCGCGACGGCATCCGGATCGCGAACATCGCAGCTGTGAAATTCGTATGGCAGACCCTCGACCGGGCGACGCGCGCAGGTGACGACGGTGGTCCCCTGCTCGGCGAACACCGCGCTGATGCCAGCCCCGACACCACGCACGCCACCTGTCACCAGGACAACGCGGCCTTCCAGGCCCAGGTCGATCCGAGGGTCGCTGCGCTCCTGCCCGCCCGGGTCAATCCCCGGGTCGCTGCGCTCCTGCCCGCCCGGGTCAATCCCCGGGTCGCTGCGCTCCTGCCCGCCGCGGTCGATTCCCGCCTCCGTCACTGTGCTAGCGTACCAAGCAAGTGCTTGCTTAGGTATCCGACCCCGTCAGGAAGTGCCAATGACGATCACGTCCCGCACCGTGGAGCCCGGCATCGTCGCGGTCACGGTCGACTATCCCCCCGTCAACGCCATCCCCTCGCGCGGCTGGTTCGAGCTTGCCGACGTCATCACGGCCGCCGGCCGCGACATGGCGACCCACGTGGTGATCCTGCGCGCCGAGGGACGCGGCTTCAACGCCGG
>JAGQTW010000029.1 GCA_020438785.1 Mycobacterium sp.
GCCCCCACCGCCGCGTCCTGGGGCGCGGCCAACCGCTCCGCGCTGGTGCGGGTGCCGATGTACACCCCGCGCAAGGCGTCCTCGCGGCGCATCGAGGTGCGCAGCCCCGACTCGGCCTGCAACCCCTACCTGACATTCGCCGTCCTGCTGGCCGCCGGGCTGCGCGGGGTGGAGAAGAACTACGTGCTGGGCCCGCAGGCCGAGGACAATGTGTGGATGCTGACCCCGGAGGAGCGCCGCGCGATGGGGTACCGCGAGCTGCCGTCCAGCCTGGGCATCGCGCTGGCCGAGATGGAGAGCTCCGAACTGGTGGCCGAGGCGCTCGGCGAGCATGTCTTCGACTACTTCCTGCGCAACAAGCGCGCGGAGTGGGAGGACTACCGCAGCAACGTCACGCCGTTCGAGCTCAAGGCCTACCTGTCGCTCTAGTCTCCGCAGGCGTTCGGGGCGCCCCGCGGCGTGCGATAACGTCGTGCGCATGGCCGGACCAGCGACGCAACGCCCACGCGTGCCCGGCGTCGGGCGGCTCGGGCTGGTCGAGCCGACGGCGGCGGCCGACCTGGCCACCCTGGGCTGGGACACCGACAACCACGTCGAACTGCTGTGGTCGCTGTCCCGGGCGCCCGACGCCGACGCCGCGCTGCAGACCATGGTCCGCCTCGCCGAGGCGCTGGGCCCGGACTGGCAGCAGCTGAACGCCGCGCTGCTCAAGGACCGCGGCCTGCGGGGCCGGCTGTTCGCGGTCATCGGATCCTCGCTCGCGCTCGGTGACCACCTGGTGGCCAACCCGCGGTCCTGGCATCTGCTCGAGGGCACGGTGACGCTGCCCGACCCCGTGGCGCTGCGTCGCGGATTCGACGACTGCGTCGCCGAATTCGGCACGACCGCAACGACTGTCATGCCGAGACTGCGCGATCACTACCGCGACCAGTTGCTGATCCTGGCCGCCCTCGACCTGGCGCCGACGGTCGAGAACGAGCCGGTGCTGCCGTTCCCCACCGTCGGCGCGCACCTGGCCGACATGGCCGACGCGGCACTGGACGCCGCGCTGAAGGTCGCGGTGGCCACGGTCTGCAAGGAGGATGAGCCCGCCCCGCGGCTCGCGGTGATCGCAATGGGCAAATGCGGTGCGCGGGAACTGAATTACGTCAGCGACGTCGACGTCATCTTCGTCGCCACCGAAGCCGACGCGACCACCACCAGGGTGGCGGGGGAGATGATGCGGCTGGCGTCGGACACCTTCTTCGAGGTGGACGCCGCGCTGCGGCCCGAGGGCAAGCAGGGCGCCCTGGTGCGCACCCTGGACTCGCATATCGCCTACTACCAGCGCTGGGCCAAGACCTGGGAATTCCAAGCGCTGCTCAAGGCGCGGCCCGCCGTCGGCGATACCGAACTGGGCCGGCAGTACATGGCCGCGCTGATGCCGATGGTGTGGACCGCCTGCGAGCGGGAGAACTTCGTGCCCGAGGTGCAGGCCATGCGGCGCCGCGTCGAGGCGCTGGTGCCCGCCGACGTGCGGGACCGCGAGATCAAGCTGGGCACCGGCGGGCTGCGCGACGTGGAGTTCGCGGTACAACTGCTGCAGCTGGTGCACGGCCGCACCGACGAGTCGCTGCACGTCTCCTCGACGCTGGAAGCCCTTGCCGCCCTTGGCTCCGGCGGCTACGTCGGGCGCGACGACGCCGCGAACCTGACCGCGTCGTACGAGTTCCTGCGGCTGCTCGAGCACCGGCTTCAGCTGCAGCGGCTCAAGCGCACCCACATGCTGCCGGCGCCCGACGACGAGGAGGCGCTGCGCTGGCTGGCCCGCGCCGCGCACATGCGGCCCGACGGCACCCACGACGCGCTCGGCGTGTTGCGCGAGGAGCTCAAGCGACAGAACCTGCGGGTCTCGCGGCTGCACGCCAAGCTGTTCTACCAGCCGCTGCTGGAGTCCGTCGGCCCGTCGGTCGGGTTCGCCACCGGACTGACCCCGGCCGCGGCCGAAAGACAGCTCGCCGCACTGGGTTACGAGGGCCCGCAGACCGCGCTGACGCATCTGAGCGCGCTGGTCAACTTGAACGGGCGCCGCGGCCGGGTGCAGTCGGTGCTGCTGCCGCGGCTGCTGGACTGGCTGTCGGACACCCCCGACCCGGACAGCGGCTTGCTGGCCTACCGCCGGATCAGCGAGGTGATGGCCGACCAGCGGTGGTATCTGAGCACCCTGCGCGACGAGAGCGCGGTGGCCAAGCGGCTCATGCACGTGCTGGGCACATCGGCCTACGTCCCGGAACTGTTGATGCGCGCACCGGAGGTGATCCAGCAGTACGCCGACGGACCGACCGGACCCAAGCTGCTCGACGTCGACCAGGACGCGGTGGCCCGCGCACTGGTCGCCTCGTCCGGCCGTCACCCAGAACCGGTACGGGCTATCGCGGCCGCCCGCACCCTGCGCCGCCGTGAGCTGGCCCGGATCGCCTCGGCCGACCTCCTCGGCATGCTCGGGGTGACCGAGGTGTGCTCGGCGCTGACCTCGGTGTGGGTGGCAGTGCTGCAGTCGGCGCTGGACGTGGTGATCCGCGCCAACACCCCCGGCGGCGGTGCGCCGCCGGCCCTGATCGCGGTGATCGGCATGGGCCGCCTCGGCGGTGGCGAACTCGGTTACGGCTCCGACGCCGATGTGATGTTCGTCTGCGAGCCGACCGAGGGCACCGAGGAGTCCCGGGCGGTGAAGTGGTCGGTCTCGATCGCCGAGCAGGTCCGCGCGCTGCTGGGCACACCGAGTGCCGACCCGCCGCTGGAGGTCGACGCCAACCTGCGGCCCGAGGGCCGGCAGGGTCCGCTGGTGCGCACCCTGGCCTCCTATGCCGCCTACTACGAGCAATGGGCGCAGCCCTGGGAGATCCAGGCGCTGCTGCGGGCCCACCGGGTGGCCGGCGACGCCGACCTCGGACACCGTTTCCTGCTGATGGCCGATCGGACCCGCTATCCCGCCGGCGGGGTGTCGGCAACGGCCGTGCAGGAGATCCGGCGGGTCAAGGCGCGGGTGGATGCCGAGCGATTGCCCCGCGGCGCCGACCCGAACACCCACACCAAGCTCGGCCGTGGCGGGCTGGCCGACGTGGAGTGGACGGTGCAGCTGCTGCAGTTGCGCCATGCCCACCAGGTGCCCGCCCTGCACAACACCTCGACGCTGCAGGCGCTGGACGCGATCGGCGAGGCGGAACTGATCGACCGCGATGACGTCGAATTGCTGCGCGAGGCGTGGCTCACCGCGACCCGGGCCCGCAACGCGCTGGTGCTGGTGCGCGGCAAGCCGACCGATCAGCTGCCCGGCCCCGGCCGCCAGCTCAACGCGGTCGCCGTCGCGGCCGGCTGGCACAACGACGACGGCGGCGAGTTCCTGGACAACTATCTGCGGGTGACCCGGCGGGCGAAAGCCGTCGTACTCAAGGTATTCGGAGGCTGAGTGGACTTCGATTTCGACCTCATCGACACCGAGGACTACGAGCGCATTCGCGAACTGCACGAGCCGCTGGCGCACGCCGTGCGCCGGCTCATCGACGCGAGCATCCACACCGGCGCCGACGCCGAGGACATCCGGCGGGCCCGCGAGGCCATCGACGACGTCAGCCGGATGCTGGAGGCGACGCCCAGCGGGCGGCCCAGGACGGTGCGGCGCGCCGAGACCGGCGCCCCGGTCGCCTGGGCGAATCCCGCTGTGGGACGCCACAATCCGATCGCGCCGGTGATCACCACCCATCACGAGGGGGACCGGCTGGCGAGCGAGTTCACCCTGGGGCCGGTCTACGAGGGACCGCCCGGGCTGGTGCACGGCGGGATCTGCGCGTTGCTGCTCGACCAGCTGCTCGGCGAGGTGGCCACCGACCAGATGTCGTTGCCCAAGTTCACCGGGACGATCTCGCTGCGCTATTTGCGCGGAACGCCACTCGGGCCGCTACGGGCCGAGGCCTGGGTGGAGCGCACCGAAGGCCACAAGACCTATGCGCGCGGTTTCCTCGCCGACGCGCAGGGACCGACCGTGGAAGCAGAAGGGGTGTTCATCATGCCGGCTTGGGCGCGCGATGGCGGGGGAGAGCGAAGCGACTCGGGGGTGGCGGCGGGATGAAGTTCTACGTCAGTTGTGCGTTCTCCAAGACCAGCGAGGTCGTCGAGATCGCCAAGGCGGCCGACGATCTCGGCTACGAGGGCCTGGGCATCCCGGATCACGTGGTGAACCTGGAGACGCTGGCGACCCCGTACCCGTACACCCCCGACGGCGAGCGCCGCTGGCAGCCGTTCACCGACTGGCCAGATCCGTGGGTGCTGGTCGGTGCGCTGGCACAGGCCACGCAGCGACTGAAATTCCTGACCACCGTCTACATCCCGGCGATGCGGGATCCGTACTCGGCGGCGAAGGCCATCGGCACCGCTGCCTATCTCGCGGACGGCCGGGTGGAACTGGGTATCGGGGTGGGCTGGTGCGAGGAGGAGTTCACCCTGATGGGCCAGCAGTTCGCCAAGCGCGGCAAGCGAACCGACGAGATGATCGAACTGATGCGCAGGCTGTGGGAGCCCGGCTGGACCGAGTTCGACGGCGAGTTCTACCAGACCCCGCGGCTGGAGATGACGCCGACGCCGCCGCCGATCCCGGTCTACAGCGGGGGGCTGTCCGATATCGCGCTGCGTCGCGCCGCCCGCCTCGACGGGTGGATCGGCGATCTGATCACCCTGGACCAGGCCATCGAACGGGTCGAGAAGGTGCGCGCCCTACGGGCCGAAAAGGGTTTGAGCATGGACGGTTACACGGTGGTCACACCGCTCGCCGATGCCTTCCTGCCCGAGCACTACGACCGGGCCGCACAGGCGGGCATCGACGGCATCATCACCATGCCGTGGGTGTTCTACTGCGGTCCGGACGCCCCGGTGTCGGAGAAGATCGACGGCATGCGGCGCTTCCGAAAGGACCTGGGACTGGACGACTAGGTGTACTGACCACGGACGTTAGGTACGGCGTGGCGTGGTGACATGACGAAGACCTCCGAGTGAAGTGCGAGCTGTCGAGGAACGCATCAACCCACCGGAGGTCTTCGTGTCCCACCGTAATGCCCCGTTGTCGGAAACCGGGCGTCTGCGCCTGGCTCGTTGTGTTGTTGAGGACGGCTGGTCGCTGCGGCGGGCCGCTGAGCGCTTCCAGGTCGCAG
>JAGQTW010000321.1 GCA_020438785.1 Mycobacterium sp.
GCGTCCACCGTGCTCGACTCTTCGACTGCGAAGGTGGCCGGTGTCGCCGCATCCAGTGTGGTCGGCGCCGCGGCATCAAGCTCTGTGGGCTGGACCGCGTCCGCCGTCGCCGCCGGCACGATTGGGGCCGGATCGAGGCTGAGCGCGCCGACCGGCTGGGCGGTGAACAGCGAGGTCGTCATGGTCGGGATTTGCGGAGTGCTCGGGACCGCACCGGCCAGTTGCCGTCGCACCCATCCCAGCAGCCCCCACAGCAGCGGCGACTGTGCGGGTGCCACAGGGGTGGTACCGGCGAGCAGGTCGATGCCGAAAACGGACAACAGGCTCGTCACAGCGCGGGCGACCAACGACGGGGGGCTGACCGGCGGCGGGATGGCCATCGGCGACAGCAGGTACACCGGCGTCGGGGCGGGCGAGGGTAGGGCCGTGACCAGGGACTGGCTCACCAACGGTTTGGCGGGGGCGGTCGGTGCGGTGGTCGAGGCCGCGGTGGGCTCGGTCACCGCACTCAGCGTGGTGGTCGGCACCCGCAACGTCGTCGCGGTGGCGGTGGTCGTCTGCTGCTGCGTGCTCGAGGACTGCGTGGTCGACGATGATTTGTTGTCGGGCACCGTCTGCTGCTTAGCCTGCGGTGTTGGTTCCGGGGTGGGCGCGGGGCTCGGCGTCGGCTGGGTGGTGGCCGTCGGCTCAGTGGGCTTCTCAACAGTGGCGGTCGGGGAGGTGCTTGTCGGCTGGGAGGTGGTGTGTGACTCGGTGGTGCTGCCCTCCACCACCCCCTGCGCGCTCAGCGTGGACTTCGGGTCGGTGGAGGATCCGGAGCCGGTCGTCACCGATGTGGTGGAGCCCGTTGTGGTCTGGGTGCCCGAGGTGCTCGTGCTGGTGGTGCCGGTCGTGGAGGACGTGGTGGAGTCGGAGTCCGATGTGGTGCTGCCGCCGCTCGACGTCGTGGTACCGGTCGACGTCGAGCCAGTGGTCGAGCCGGTCGTCGTACCCGTGGTCGAGCCGGTCGTCGTACCCGTGGTCGAGCCGGTCGTCGTGGACTCGCCCGTGGTCGTCTTCGATCCGGTGTCGGTCGATCCGCTCGTCGACGAGGACCCCGATGACGAAGACGTCGAGTCCGAGGTTCCCGTGGTATCGGCCCAGGCCAAGCCGTAGCCGGACCCCACTGCCGTGCCGACTCCCAGCGCGACGGCCAGCGCGCCGACCCGTCCGATGTGTCTGCCTGCGCCCATGTCAGTTGCTCCCCCAGCGTGTCGCGGTGCTCCCCGACATATGTCCGGCCGACAGCGTCAGCCGACGCGGCAATTGTGACCCATGGGAGTTTGCTGGGGAGGCGATTCTGGGACGTTTGTTCCGGTTCTTGCAGACGGCACGAACTGCGGGGGCGGTCAGCACCCGCGACATTTGACGAACCCGTACCACCCTGCGCCTTCCCGACCAGCACGGCAAACTTCTGTCCACCGCTTTTTATACCATCGCCGGACCCGGTCTTGGTGTTACGCTGGGCTAGATGACCAGCGAATTCATGGCTCGCCCCGCGAGCCGCGAGTCGGTCCGGAGCAAATGACCATGGCAAATATCGTCCTGATCAATCCCCGCTTCGAGGCGTCGTACTGGGGCCTGGAGCACGCCCTGCCGATGCTGGGCAAGAAATGCAACCTGCCGACCGCCTGCCTGCCGTTGCTTGCCGCGCTCACTCCGGATGGGCACCGGGTGACGATCGTCGACGAGAACGTCGAGCCGATCGACTACGACGCGGTGGCCCGGGCCGACATCGTGGGTCTCACCGGGATGAGTGTCCAGCGGGTCCGGATGCGCGAGATTCTCGGCGAACTCAAGGCCCGGGGCGCGTTCACCGTGGTCGGTGGTCCCTGGGTCACCGTGCAGGAGGACTACTTCGAGGGGCTGGCCGATGCGATCTTCATCGGCGAGGCGGAGGCCACCTGGCCGCAATTCCTCTCCGAATGGGCCGAGGGTCGACACCAGGCGCGCTACGAGCAGCTCGAGCGGACCGACATGACCACCGTGCCGGTGCCGCGCTACGACCTGATCGACACCAAGAACTACCTTTTCGGCAGCGTCCAGTTCAGCCGTGGCTGCCCGTTCCAATGCGAGTTCTGCGACATCATCGTCACGTTCGGCCGTAAGCCGAGGCTGAAGACCAGCTCGCAGGTGATCGCCGAACTGGAGGCGCTGCGCCGGCACAAGCTGCTGATCGCCTTCATCGTCGACGACAACCTGATCGGGAACAAGGTCGCCGCCAAGGAGCTGTTGCGCGATATCGCGGAATGGCAGGCCGCCGAGGGCTATCCGTTGCAGTTCTTCACCGAGGCGTCGCTGAACCTCGCCGAGGACGAGGAGATGATGGCGCTGATGGTCGCCGCCAACATCACCGTGGTCTTCATCGGCATCGAAACCCCGAACGAGGAATCGCTGCGCGAGACCAAGAAGTTCCAGAACGTCCGGGGCGGAACGATCGTCGATCGTGTCCGCAAGGTGCAGGACTCCGGTCTGGAGGTCTGGTGCGGCATGATCGTCGGCTTCGATCACGACGACACCCGAATCTTCAAGGAACAGTTGGACTTCATTCAGCAGACCGACATCATGCATGCGATGGTTGGCATGCTCTCGGCCATCCCCAAGACCCCGCTGCACGCCCGGTTGCGAAGCGAGGGCCGGCTGGATCTCGACGACGAGCAGCCGTTCGGCACGAACGTGATCCCGCTCGGCATGACCCGAGAAGAGTTGCGCGACGGCTACGTCGGGCTGATGCAGGATCTCTACGACGCTGACTTCTACTTCGATCGGCTCGAGAATCTCTACCTCACCCGCCACTTCGATTTCGCCCGGGTGCGCAACGCCTACTGGCGGAAACACCCGTTGCGGAAGTGGAAATCGCAGTCGCTCGACGCCGCCCGGGCGATCGGCCTGTTCCTACTGCTGATGAAGAACATTCCCGACCCGGACCTGCGCCGGCTCTACCGGCGCCGGATGGCGAGGATCCTGCGCCGGCGGCCGGACCCCAACTTCGCCTTCATCTGCGTGGTCAAAACAGCGATGCACTACCACCACCACATGATGTCGCGGCAGATGGTCGAACGCCGGACACCGGTGAACACGATCTAGCCCGGTTCGCCCTACGGCTCGGATTCGTCGGCGACCTCGGCAGGGGTGGCCTCGTCGCACAGGCCGAGCTCGTGGGCCAGGTCCGCGGCGACGGATGCATCGGGCACCAGGTGTAAAGGGATCCCCTCATCGCGCAATTCCGTTGCCCGCAAGGCCAATTCGGCGTTGCGCTCGTCGCCGTCGGCGCCGACCTGCCGGATGATGATGAGCTTCACCCGACCCGGGAACTCGCGGGCCATTTCCTCGTAGGTGAGCGGATCGCGCTGCCCGCTATCGCCGATGAGGACGAACTGCATGTCGGGATAGGCCTCGAAGATCCGGCGGATCGCCGTGCGCTTGTGCTCGGCCCCGCTGCGCCGCAGGTATCGCTCGGTCGGCCCCCAGTCGGTGAGGAACATCGGGCCGGCCGGGAATCCACGCGAGTCGATGAACTCGTCGAGCATGGGATAGAACGACCAGCTTCCGGTCGAGACGTAGAAGAACGTCGGCGCCGGCTTCCGATTGCCCGCGCGGTTGACGACGCCGCGGGCCAGGCCCCGGTAGAACGCCGCCATGCCGGGGATCGCCCGGCGCTCGCTGACGTCGCGCAGCACCGTTCGGAGCACCATCGTCACGCCCTCGGTCAGCCCGGTCAGCAGGATGGTGTCATCGATGTCGGAGATCACCAGGTACGGCGCGTTTAGTGCGGGTTTGACCACCTCGCCGGTGCCGTCGGCGGACTCTCCGCCGTCGATGGGTGTGGTCACCGCGTGCGCCCGATGCCGGCCGGCCCGCAGGTTCGGCACCGGCACCGAGAAGTTGGCGAATCCGTGGTCGTCGGTGACCTCGGTGGCGCTGTGCTTTCCGATCCGCAACTCGACCCCGGCACCGACGATGTCGAGCGCGGCGTGCCTGCGCAGATTGGCCTCGGCGGTGTCCCAGTAGGGGATGCGACTGTCGCCGGGCAGTTCCGGGGCCTCGATCACCTTGACGCGGACCTTGGCCACGCCGTCGGCGACGAAGCCGCGATAGACGATCACGTGCAGGCCCCGAAACGCGCCGGAGGAGATCTTCTGCTCGCGGCGGCGCCGCGTCAGCCTGCTCTCGATTCCCGCCACCACCGCGGCGGTCTCCGGGCTGCGCAGCTTCGCGTTCAGTTCCGCAGCGATCCGGCGGGGGAGGCGGGCCATGGTGCCCAGCATGGCAAAGGTCGGCTCCGCCGGTCAGGCGAATGTGCAGTCGTCGCCGATCGTCACACCGGGACGGCGGTCACCGGAATCGTCACTGTGCCCTGGCAGGCACCCGAGCTGATGGTGGTTTGAAACGTTCCGGTGAGCGAACCGTCGGCCTGCGGCAGATAGGTGGTCACCGAGGTCGCCGGGTCGTAGGTGATCGTCCGGTCGGGAAGCAGGCAGTCCCACCGCCAGTTGTTGGTCCGTGACCACTGCGAACCCGTCCAGTCGAACTTCACCGCCTTGCTGACGTTGTCCTTCGGCGTCGGGCCGTCGATCGCCGAGGCGACGCAGCTGCCCGACGAGCAGTCGGTGCTGAACTGATAGGTCGCGGAGTACGGCTCCTCGCTCTGGGTCGCGGCCATGCTGCTGCCCGACTTCTGGTCGGTGTGGAAGGTGACCTTGTAGTTGCCCGACCAGTTGGGCGCCGGGTCACCCTGCGCGATGGGCGTGCCGAGCAGCGGCGCGACGATCAGGGTTGCCGTCAGCGGGATGAGCGCCGTAACGCGAAGTTCCATTGTGGTCTGCTCCAGGTCGCCGGGGTGTCTGGAGATCACTGTAGGCAGACACTCCGCGCAATGCCGTCAGCGCAACGGTGTCGGCTCGACGACGCCGATCTCGGCGGGCTCGGTGATGGCGGCGGGCAGGAAGCGTTCGATACCGAACACGAACAGCGCACCGCCGATCAGCCCGCCCACCAACGGGGCCACGATCGGCAGCCAGAAGTACAGCTCCGGCCCGTTGGTCGAATACATGGCGTCGTGGTAGCCGGTCAGCCAGGACGCGATGCGGGGCGCGAAGTCGCGGGCCGGGTTGATGGCGTAGCCGGCGTTGGCGCCCCACCCGAGGCCGATGCCGACCACCAGCAGGCCAATGAACAGCGGGGCGGTGTTGCCCAGCGGCGGATTGTTGACCGCGCTGGTGAGCGCGAAGATCACCATCACCAGGATGGCGGTGCCGATGATCTGGTCGAGGAACGCGGTGGGAATCGAGACGCCGATATCCGGTGAGGTGGAGAAGATACCCTGGGTGGCCTTGGTGTGGCCGGGGTCGACGCGGTTGATGGCGTCGGAATAGGCCCAGCGCACCAGGAGCGCCGCGACGAATGCGCCCGCCAGCTGTGCACCGATGTAGGGCACGACCTTGCGCGCGCTGAAACCCTTGAACGCGGCGAGCGCGACTGTGACCGCCGGGTTCAGGTGCGCGCCGCTGAGCCGGCCCGCCACGTAGACCGCCATCGTGACGCCCAGCCCCCAGCCCCAGGCGATCGAGTTGTAGTCGCCGGTGGCGCCGGTCGTGGTGGGGAACCCGCCCGTCACGACCTGGGCGACCACACCCACGCCGAACAGGATCAGGATCATGGTGCCGAAGAACTCCGCGAAGAACTCGCCGAGCAGTGGGCTGCGTGCCATCGAGGGTGTTCCTTTCCCGCGGGCCGCGTTCTCGACACGGCGGTGCAGGGGAACGTAGCAACAGGCGGGGACCCGCGGCGTTCTTTTCGACGCGGTGAGTCGGCCCGGCTCAGCCGAAGTAGGACTCCAGCCCGGTGGGGTAACCGCCGCCGTCGGTGGCGATGTGAACGTG
>JAGQTW010000322.1 GCA_020438785.1 Mycobacterium sp.
GACGGTGGCACCGGCGGCGGCCAGCAGCCCGCCGCACAGCGGGCCGGCCCACATCGAGGACAGGTCGGCCACCAGCAGGCCGGTCACCGCGCGGGGCGGGCATCGCGGCCCGGTGACCGTCACCCGGGGCGGCTCGGCGGTCGCCTCGCCCAGGGCGGCGACCGGCAGGTCGAGCAGCACGCCACGCCCGACGACCGCCGAGCAGCTCCGTACGGCCGCCCAATCGGCGACCGCCGGCCACGGGTCACCGGTGTCGGCGTCGCTTTCGAGGAGCGCGGGCACGGCGGCGACGTCGTCGGGGCGGGACAGGGTCAGGGCGCACCAGCCATCGCGGGTGGGCAGCAATCTGGTGGCCCCGCCCGCCGAGATCCGGCCCCGGCGCCGCAGCCCGGCCAGCGCCGCGCGCCCGCTCAATGTGATCGCCGCTTCGACGCGCACCCCGAGCCGCTCACCGATGCTCGCCGCCACCGCCTCGGCCCGGGCCAGCACGCCCGACCGGGAGAAATCGGGCGGCCCGTCCGGTGCGCCGGTCAGCCAGGCCAACCCGCTGCGGCCCCACGCGCCGGCGGTGTCGTTCACCGGACCATTGTCGCCCGGCTAGAAATGCAGCGCGGTGAATCGCCAGTCCAGAACCCTGCGATCCGCGCCGCTGTCGGCCACCGCGTAGACAACCGAGCGTAGGGTGAGCACCCCGCCGCGGTCGCCGGGCAGCGGCTCGGCCGCTTCCACGTGTAGGTCGCTGTAGAGCGTGTCGCCCTCGTGTACCGGGCCGACGTGGTCGCAGGAATGCCAACCCAGCACCGTTGCGAGGTTGGGCAGCAGCCGGCCTGCCTGTGCCAGCGCCAGGCCGATGGTGTGGCCGCCGTACACCAGCCGGCGGCCGCCGACGCGCGAATCATGATGGGTAGCAGCGATGTTCAGCGTCAGTCGGGCCAGCTCCGGGGCGGAGGTGACGACGTCGCCGGTACTGCGCAGCACCGAGCCCGCGATGTCGGGGTAGAAGTGCGGGCCGGGCACGCGCTGGCGGAACGCCTCGGCCGCCCAGTCGACGGTCGGGTCGGGGGCGTCGGCCAGGTCTGCGCCGATACCGGTCAGATCGTCGGCGTGACCGGTGTCGGCGGCGCCGGGGCTCAGCGGCAGCATCGCACAGCGGTAGAAGTCCAGCACCAGCCGGCCGACCTGGTCGATCGTGGTCATCCGCAGCGCCGCCATCCCGGTCGCGGCGCGGCCGGGCTTGGCGGTGTTCTGCCGAAGTCCCACGACCTCGGTGCGGGTGAACAACGTGTCGCCGATGATCGGGTAGCGGTAGAAGGTCAGCCCCCGGTAGAACAGGTTGGCCTTGACCCGCTGGGTGACCAGGGTGCTCTGCCCGATGGCGACGTCACAGACGAACGCGGGATGAGCCAGCGGCCCCGTGGTGCCCACCACCGCGTGGGCGAGCTCGCCGTCCAGCGACAGCCGCAGCCGGTCCCCGAGAATGGCCTGGTGGGTCGCGGCCGCACCGGAGGTCAGCGTCATCGAGGGCGCCCAGTCGAACACCTGGCCGACCACCAGGTCGTCGAAGTAGGGTCCGCCCGCCTCACCCGCGCCGATATGGCCGTACAACGTCACAGTCGAACATGATCGCAGCTGCCTTCCGCGCATGTGCGACCATGGCCGCACCGAGCTGACTGGAGCAATGTGAGCACTGCACTCAACGACGAAGAGGCCATGCTGGTGCAGACGGTTCGGGCGTTCATCGACCGCGAGGTCAAGCCCACCGTCCGCGACGTCGAGCACGCCAACACCTACCCCGAGGCGTGGATCGAACAGATGAAGCGGATCGGCATCTTCGGCCTGGCGATCAGCGAGTCCTACGGCGGGTCGCCGGTGTCGATGCCGTGCTACGTCGAGGTGACCCAGGAGTTGGCCAGGGGCTGGATGAGCCTGGCCGGCGCGATGGGCGGCCACACGGTGGTGGCCAAGCTGCTGGAGATCTTCGGCACCGAGGAGCAGAAGCGGGCCTACCTGCCGGCGATGGCGACCGGGGAACTGCGCGCGACGATGGCGCTGACCGAACCGGGCGGCGGTTCGGACCTGCAGGCGATGACCACCGTCGCCCGCCGCGATGGCGACGAGTTGGTGATCGACGGCGCGAAGACATGGATCAGCAATGCCCGGCGATCGGGCCTGATCGCCCTGCTGTGCAAGACCGATCCGCAGGCCACCCCGCGGCACACCGGTATCTCGGTGCTGCTGGTGGAGAACCCCACGGCCGGCCTGAGGGTGTCTCGCGATCTGCCCAAGCTGGGGTACAAGGGTGTCGAGTCGTGCGAGCTGGCCTTCGACGGCTGCCGGGTGCCTGCCTCGGCGGTCCTGGGTGGCGTGCCGGGCAAGGGTTTCGCGCAGATGATGAAAGGCCTTGAGACCGGCCGCATTCAGGTCGCATCCCGGGCGCTCGGCGTGGCGAGCGCGGCGCTGGAGGATGCTTTGGCCTATGCCCAGGACCGGGAGAGCTTCGGCCAGCCGATCTGGAAGCACCAGGCGGTCGGCAACTATCTTGCCGATATGGCCACCAAGCTGACCGCGGCACGTCAGCTCACCCGGTACGCCGCCGAACGCTATGACAGCGGTGAGCGCTGCGACATGGAGGCCGGCATGGCCAAGCTGTTCGCCTCCGA
>JAGQTW010000323.1 GCA_020438785.1 Mycobacterium sp.
CGAAGGCGATCCACTGGATTCCGTACGACAGGAACGGCCCGGAGTCCAGATGCGGAAGCTCGATGACGCCCAGCCCGCCGGGTTGGTCCTCAACCAGCTGCAGGTACGAGCCGGCCAGCGGCGTGCGGGTCACCTTCGCGACCTGGCCGATGTCGATGGCGTACACCTGGGTGAGCCCACCCTCGGTGAACGGCGGCTTGTCCGCCGGTGCGGTCTCCGAGTCGCGCAGCCGTGCGGTGATGTTCACCGTCCCCGTCGGCGGCGCCGCGACGGGCGGCACCGCGGTGCCCTGCTCGGGTTTCACATAGCCCCGGTCGACGAGCACCACGGGCCCGCCGTCGACGGCGAAGGGGGCCAGCACCTCGTAGGCGGGCGCGCCCCCGATGACCCGGAGCCGGGCGAGCACCGGCGGCACCGGCAGGTAATGCCCGGTGGCCGTCACCCGGCGCCACTGGGCACCGGGCGCCGACGAATCCTGGTACGGCAGCAACGCCGTCACCGGCACCGGGTCGGCGCTCAGCGAGGCCTGGATCTGATGGTTCTCCCGCGAGGTCTTGGTGTTCTTGCCCAGCTGCCAGGGTGCCAGCACGGTGAAGCACAGGTAGGCGAACGCCACCACGACGAGCGCCAGGGCCACCCAGCCCGGCTTGAATACGAAACTCCAGCGCCGCATCAGCCCGCGAGTCCCTCATCGGCCAGGCGTTCGTCGACCCAGGCGTGCAGCCCGGGCAGGGCGGCCTCGATCACGGTGAACGCCTCTTCGAAGTCGGCGTGGTCGCCGTAATAGGGATCCTCGACGTCCAGCGGGTGGGCACCCGAGCGCGGGTCGAACGAGCGCAGCATGCGCAACCGCTCCGGCTCCACCCCGAGGTCGGTCAGCATCCGCAGGTGGTTGCGGCCGAGCGCGATCACCAGGTCGGCGGCCAGATGCTCGTCGCACACCTGGGCCGCGCGGTGCCCGGTGGGGTAGCCGTGCGCGCGCAGCACCCGGTTGGCGCGGTCGTCGGCCTCGTCGCCGGCATGCCATCCGCCGGTGCCCGCGCTGCTCACCCGCACCACGTCGGCAAGACCGCGCTCGCGGATCTGGTGGGCGAACATCTTCTCCGCCATCGGGGACCGGCAGATGTTGCCCGAGCAGACGAACGTCACGTGCAGCAGCTCAGACACCGAGCACCTCGCGCAGTGCCGGCACCGACTGGACGTGCGCGGCCGCCGCGACCGCCACGTCGGGCTCCAGGAAGTCCGCGGCCCCGTAACCCCAGCCGACCACGACGGTGTCGATGCCGTGCTCGGCCGCGCCCGCCACGTCGTGTGCGCGGTCGCCGACCATCAGCACCCGCGCCGGTACCGGATCAAGCTGCGCCAGCGCGTGGGCCACCACGTCGGCCTTGCTCGAGCGCGAACCGTCGACGCTGGCGCCGGCGATCACCTCGAAATGGTCGGTCAGCCCGAAGTGGTCCAGGATGCGCCGCGCCGTCGGCTCCGCCTTGGACGTCGCGACGGCGAGCCGGACGCCGGCGGCACGCAGGTCGGCCAGCAGCCGGTCGATCCCGTCGAAGAGCCGGTTGCGGGCCCAGCCGCGGCTGGTGTAGTCGGCCCGATAGGCCGCGATGGCCTCGTCGGCGCGCTCGCCGAGGCCCATGCCCTGCAGCGTCTGGTGCATGGGCGGTCCGACGATCCGTCCGGCCAGGTCGCCGGGGGGAACCTCGGCGCCGATCGAGGCCAGCGCGTGGCGGAAGCTGGCCACGATGCCGTCGGCCGAATCGGTCAGCGTGCCGTCCAGATCGAAGATCACCAACTGCGGGCGGCTGCCGGAGGCGGTGCATGTCACGGACCCATTGTCGCCGATCGCCGACCGGTGCAGGCGAATGCCTGCCCATGCGGCCCGCGCATTACTGTGCTTGAGGTGGTGACTGGGCAGGTGTTGCGGTGAGCGTTCGACTCGCCGACGTCATCGCGGTGCTCGACGCGGCCTACCCACCGGGCCTGGCGCAGGGCTGGGACTCGGTCGGCCTGGTCTGCGGTGATCCCGACGATCCCGTCGACGCGGTCACGGTGGCCGTCGACGCCACCGCCGAGGTGGTGGCGTCGGTGGCCGAGCGGGGCCTGCTGCTGGCGCACCATCCGCTGCTGCTGCGCGGGGTGGACACGGTGGCGGCGAGCACCCCGAAGGGCGCACTGATCCACCACCTGATCCGCCGGTCGGCGGCGCTGTTCACCGCGCACACCAACGCCGACTCCGCCAACCCGGGCGTCTCCGACGCGCTGGCCGAGGTGCTCGGCCTGACCGTGGAGGGGGTGCTCGAGCCGGCCGCCGGCGGCCCGCAGGTGGACAAATGGGTGATCTACGTGCCCCCGGAGAGCGCCCAGGCGGTGCGGACCGCGGTGTTCGAGGCCGGGGCCGGCCACATCGGTGACTACTCGCAGTGCAGTTGGAGCATCACGGGCATCGGTCAGTTCCGGCCGGACGACGGCGCCACACCGACGGTGGGAACGGTCGGGACGCTCGAACAGGTGCCCGAGGACCGGGTGGAGGTCGTCGCCCCGGCTCGGCTCCGTGGGCCGGTGCTGGCCGCGATGCGCGCGGCGCACCCCTATGAGGAGCCGGCTTTCGACGTGCTGTCCCCGGTCCCGCTGCCCGACGGGGTCGGTCTCGGCCGCATCGGCAGCGTGCCGCGGCCACAGCGCTTCGCGGACTTCGTAGCGTTCGCGAATTCCGTTCTGCCGCGGACCACCTGGGGCATCCGCGCGGCCGGTGATCCGGACCGTCCGGTGGCCAGGGTGGCGGTCTGCGGCGGTGC
>JAGQTW010000030.1:0-773 GCA_020438785.1 Mycobacterium sp.
GGAACAGGTTCACCGCCTCGATCACCTGGCTGCGGGTACCGGCGTCGGCGCGGACCTTGATCAGCGCCAGCTCCCGGGCCACCGAGTTGCTCTCGTCCTGCTCGATGATCTTGATCACGTTGATCAGCTTGTTGAGCTGTTTGGTGATCTGCTCGAGCGGGGTCTCCTCGGCGGTGACGACGATCGTCATCCGCGACATGTTCTTCTGCTCGGTGGCGCCGACCGCCAGCGACTGGATGTTGAAACCGCGCCGCGAGAACAGCGCGGCGACGCGGGCGAGCACACCGGGCTTGTCCTCGACGAGGACCGACAGGGTGTGGGTGACGGTGTTTCCGGTGCTCGCCATCAGGCCCGTCCCTCTTCGTTGTCGTCGAACAGCGGACGGATGTTGCGGGCGGCCATGATCTCGTCGTTGCCGGTGCCCGCGGCGACCATCGGCCACACCTGAGCGTCGGCGCCGACGATGAAGTCGATCACGACGGGGCGGTCGTTGATCTCACGTGCCCGGTTGATGACGTCGACCACGTCTTCCTCACGCTCGCAACGCATTCCGACACAACCCAGCGCCTCGGCCAGTTTGACGAAGTCGGGGATGCGGTGGCTGTGCGTCGCCAGGTCGGTGTTGCTGTAGCGCTCGCCGTAGAACAGGGTCTGCCACTGGCGGACCATGCCCAGGTTGCCGTTGTTGATCAACGCCACCTTGATCGGCACCCCCTCGATGGCGCAGGTCGCCAACTCCTGGTTGGTCATCTGGAAGCAGCCGTCACCGTCGA
>JAGQTW010000030.1:810-7139 GCA_020438785.1 Mycobacterium sp.
GCCGCCGGAATGGCGAATCCCATGGTGCCCAGGCCGCCGGAGTTCAGCCAGGTGCGCGGGTTCTCATACGAGATGAATTGCGCGGCCCACATCTGGTGCTGCCCGACGCCGGCGACGTAAACCGCGTCCGGACCGGCGATCTCGCCCAGCTTGGAGATGACGTACTCCGGGCTGAGGCTGCCGTCGTGCTGCGGGTCGTAGCTCAACGGATAGGTCGCGCGGATCCCGGAGAGGTATTCCCACCAGTTGTCCAGGTTCTGCCGGCCGGCGTGGTGACGGCGCAGCGAGTCAAGGAGGTCGGTGATCGCCAGTTTGACGTCACCCACGATCGGGACGTCCGCGTGCCGGTTCTTGCCGATCTCGGCCGGGTCGATGTCGACGTGGATGACCTTGGCCTCCGGGGCGAAGGTGTCCAGCTTGCCGGTCACCCGGTCGTCGAAGCGGGCACCCAGCGCGATGAGCAGGTCGCTGCGCTGTAGGGCGGCCACCGCGGCGACGGTGCCGTGCATGCCGGGCATGCCCAGGTTCTGCGGGTGGCTGTCCGGGAAGGCGCCCCGCGCCATCAGCGTGGTGACCACCGGGATGCCGGTCAGTTCGGCCAGATCCATCAGCTCACGGGTGGCCTCCCCGCGGATCACCCCGCCGCCGACGTAGAGCACCGGCTTGCGCGCCTCGGCGATCAGCTTGGCGGCCTCGCGGACCTGCCTGCTGTGCGGCTTGGTGTTGGGCTTGTAGCCGGGCAGGTCCAACTGCGGGGGCCAGGCAAAGGTGCACTGCCCCTGCAACACGTCCTTGGGGATGTCGACGAGCACCGCGCCGGGCCGCCCCGTCGAGGCGATGTGGAAGGCCTCGGCGATCACCCGGGGAATGTCGTCGCCGTTGCGCACCAGGAAGTTGTGCTTGGTGATCGGCATGGTCATGCCGGTGATGTCGGCCTCCTGGAAGGCGTCGGTGCCGATCAGGGCCCGGCCGACCTGCCCGGTGATGGCGACGACCGGGATGGAGTCCATCTGGGCGTCGGCCAGGGGGGTGACCAGGTTGGTGGCCCCGGGTCCCGAGGTGGCCATCATGACGCCGACCCTGCCGCTGGCGTGGGCATAGCCGCTGGCCGCGTGGCCGGCACCCTGCTCGTGGCGCACCAGCACGTGGCGCAGCTTCTGGGAGTCGAACAGCGGGTCGTAGACCGGCAGCACGGCGCCGCCGGGGATCCCGAAGATCACCTCGACGTCGAGTTCCTCCAGCGACCGCACCACCGACTCGGCCCCGGTGAGCTGGTAGGGGGCGATACGTTTCGGCACGCCCGACTTGGCGGCGGTGCCGGTGTTCGGCGCTGCCGCGCCCGAGCCGTTGACGTGCTCCGGGGGGGCGGTGGGCTCGGGCGGTCGCGTGGTTGGTGCGCTCACTTCGATTCCTCGGTCCTAGTCGTTTCCTTCAGGCAAGAAAAAACCCCCGTCAGCGTCGGCGGCTGTACGAGGGTTGCGCGCTGGTGCGATTGGCTATGCCCGACTGCGGACAAGCGCGGCACCAACGCGCTGACCAATTACTACGAGCATTCCGCCGGTCTTCATACCTTGCGACGGTAGCCTCCGCACAGGTCAGGCGTCAAATCCGGACTCCCGACGATCCGCGCCGCGGAAGCGGTGGGCGGGCAATGGGATGATGCAACACATGGCTTCCGGTTCCTCCCCCGAAACCACAGCGCCGGTGGTGATCCGGGTGTCGCCGATGGCGCACCTGGCCTCCGGGTTCCTGGCGCTGGGTTTGCTGGTGTTGATCCCGGTGTTCCCGGCCTGGGGTGAGGTCTTTCTGGTGATCCCGATCCTGGCGTCGGTGGCGATCGTGCGACTGCGCACCGTGGCCGACCGCGACTCCGTCACCGCGCGCAGCCTGCTCGGCAGCCGCACGGTGGGCTGGAACGACATCGAGGGCCTGCGGTTTACCAAGAGTAAGTGGGCGCGCGCGCGGCTGCGCAGCGGCGAGGACCTGGTGCTTCCGGCGGTGACGTTCGCGACGCTGCCGCTGCTGACCGAGGCCAGTGGCGGGCGGGTGCCGAACCCCTACGCCTGAGCGGCGCGCCCGCTTCGCTATTGCAGCGGGTTGTTGCTGTGCAGGAACACCCAGGCGGCGATGCCGCCGCCGATGCCAAGTAGCAGCGCCACGAAGGAACCGATGAATGGCCGGCGTGCCCAGCCGCGTCCGGCGTCGAAGCCGTAGCGGCCCGGCCCGGCGAGGACGATCGCCACCACCGCGGTGATCAGGACCGCGAGGTACTCGACGCCGTCCGGGCCGAAGATCGCCAGATAGCCCTCCTGCCGCTGGGCCGAGAGCACCGTCAGCAGGCTGTTGACCAGGTAGGCCAGCGCGCCCGCGGCGGCCAGCGGGGTGAACAGGCCGAGCACCAGCAGCACACCGACCGCGATCTGGGCGCCCGCGCCGACGTAGGTCAGGATGCCGGCGTGCTGGTAGCCGGCATCCGCGAGGGCGGTCTTGAAGCCGTCGATGCCGCCGCCGCCCCACCACCCGAACGCCTTCTGCAGGCCGTGGGCGATGAAGATCGCGCCGATGCCGACGCGCAAGAGCAGCAGGCCGAGATCCTGGGTGCCGCGCCGGGCTGCGGCCTTGGCACGCTCCTCGGCGTCGATCGGGTCGATCTCCATCGGCTCGGCCAGCGCGTGACCCGCGGTGGAGTGCGGCTGCACGTACGGCAGCGGCTCCGGATCGTGCAGCAGGCTGTACCCGTTGGCCGGCGCCGGGGCGGGCGCGGGGACCGGCGCAGGCGGGATGTCCGAGCCGTAGTGCGGGATCTTGGTGGTCTCGAAGTCGCCACCGTAGGTGGCCGAGGGCAGGTCGTCTTCCGGGTCGACCAGCTGGGCCGACGCCGGCCGGGCCGACGGGTCGTCCGGGCGTTGCCAGCGAGGATCGGGGCCTTGACTCGTCACGACAGCCAGCGTAAGTGCAACTCGGCGCAAAGCTGGGATTTGAGCGGCGCTTCCGCCGGGCAATATCGCCTGATTGGGGCCGTCGTCAAGGGCCGGGCCACGAGCGGGGCCACGGGCCTGCGGTCGCGCTCGTGGCGAACCCGGTCGTCCTGTCCGTACCCTGTCGGGCATGCGAGTGCGCCGGCCGATCCAGGGGGTGCTGGCCGCGCTGTGCGCGGCGGCGATCCTCGCGTCGGGCTGTGCGCGGTTCAACGATGCGATCTCGCAGCCGTTCACGACCGCGCCGGAGATGGCTCCCGGGCCGACCTCCACCCCGCCCCCGCCGCCGCCGCTGCCGCCCAAACCGTTCCCCAAGGCCTGCCCGGCGCCCGGCGTCATGCAGGGCTGCCTGGAGAGCACCAGTGGGCTGATCATGGGCCCGGACAGCAAGACCGCCCTGGTGGCCGAGCGCACCACCGGCGCGGTCAAGGAAGTCTCGGTCAGCGCCGAACCGAAGGTGAAGATGGTCATCCCGGTCGACCCGTCCGGCGACGGTGGCCTGATGGACATCGTGCAGTCGCCCACCTTCTCCCAGGACCGGCTGACGTACGCCTACATCAGCACGCCGACCGACAACCGGGTGATCCGCGTCGCCGAGGGCGACACCCCGAAGGACATCCTGACCGGCATCCCCAAGGGCGCCGTCGGCAACACCGGTTCGCTGATTTTCACCAGCCCGACGACGCTGGTCGTGCAGACCGGCGATGCCGGCAATCCGGCGCTGGCGGCGGATCCGAAGTCGTTGGCCGGCAAGGTGATCCGCATCGAGCAGCCGACGACGGTGGGTCAGGCGCCGCCGACCACCGCGCTCACCGGGATGGGCGCCGCCGGGGGCATGTGCATCGACCCCACCGATGATTCGCTGTTCATCACCGACCGCACGCCGGCCGGGGACCGCCTGCAGCGCATCGGGCCGGACGCCAAGGTGTCCACGGTGTGGACCTGGCCGAACCGGCCCGGCGTGGCCGGTTGCGCGGCGCTCGACGGAACGATCCTGGTGAACCTGGTCAACACCAAGCAGACGGCCGCGGTGCGCCTGGCGCAGGGCACCGGCGCGGTCACCGGGGACCCGGAGGTGGTCCGCCAGGACACGCACGGCCACGCCTGGGCCCTGCAGGTGTCGCCGGACGGAAACATCTGGGGCGCAACGGTCAACCGCACCGCCGGTGATCCGGAGAAGCTCGACGACGTCGTGTTCCCGCTCTTCCCGCAGGGCGGTGGGTTCCCCCGCAGCAACGCCGACAACACCTGAGTCCGGCGCGCTACTCGACGGCGAGTTCCAGATACTCGTAGCGCCGCGCCAGCACGCTGGGCAGCCACGGGCCCACCTCCGCGGCCTCGAGCCGAGTGGTGCGCTCGAGCAGCATCGGCAGCACGGTCATGGCCTCCAGCCGGGCCAGCGGCGCGCCGAGGCAGAAGTGCACTCCCTTGCCGAAGGTCAGGTGGCCCTTGATGGTCGGCCGGTCCAGCCGGAACTCGTCGGGCGCCTCGACGTGGGCCGGGTCGCGGTTGGCCGCACCCCACAGCAGCAGCACCATCGAATCGGCGGGCAGGTCCACACCGGCGACTCGGGTGTCGCGCAGCACGTGGCGGTAGTGGGCGCGGAACGGCGGTTCGAGGCGCAGGGTCTCCTCGACGAAGGCGCCCATCAGCTCCGGGTGTTCACGCAGCCGGCGTTGGACATCCGGTTTGCCGGTAAGCATCCCCACCGCGGTGCCGAGCAGCGACGCGGTGGATTCGCCGCCCGCGCTGAACAGCGACACCAGGATCAGCTGAGCGGTGAATTGATCGATGACCCCGGTGCGGCACGCGCCGGCCAGCTCGCTGACCAGGTCGTCGCGCGGGTGGTCGGCGGCGTCGCGCAGCTGCTCGACGATGTAGGCGCTCAAATCGGTGATCGCCGCCATCGAGGCCGCCAGCTCGTCGGCCGACATCAATCCGTCGAGCAACTGGGTACTGGCATACCCCCAGTGCGCCAGCTGGTCGGCGTCGTCGCCGGGCACCCCGATCAGCCGGGCGACGACCATCATTGGCAGCCGGTTGGCGACGGCGTCCATCCACTCGATGCGGCCGTCGACAATGCCTGTCGCCCAGAGCTTTTCGAAGATCTCCACGATCAGCGGCTCGAACGCGCGCACCCGTTTCGCGGTGAACTGCGACAGCAGCAGCCTGCGATGCGCCGCGTGCACCGGGTCGTCGGCGGTGACCAGGATGTGCGTGCGGCCACCGACCTTGTCCATCGGGAACGCCGCCACCCCGCCGTCGGCGGTGTAGGTCATCGTGGCGGTCAGGTTCGACGAGAAGTCCGCCGGCCGGCTGACGACCTCGGTGATGGCATCCCGGTTGCACACCAGGTAGAAGCCCGAGTCCCCGACCCGGTGCACCGGTCCGGCCGCGCGCAGCCGGTCATAGAGCGGGTAGGGATCCTGGATCGCCCGGGTCCCGAAGAACTCGGCCGGGTCCACCACCGGGGTGTTCACCCGATCAGGCCGACCAGGCCGGGGTCGAAGGTGGCCCGCGCGGCCACCGAGGCAGCGGCCGCCGAAACGACCAGTGCCGCATCACCTTCGTGGCCCTTGGGGAACACGATCTCGGCGCTGTCGGGGTCTTCCCGGTGCGCCATCAGCCAATCGTAGAGCAGCCAGTCGACCGCGCAGGTCACCGCGAGCGGATCGGCATCGGACGACCGCGCCGCCGACACCACCGACTGCAGCGCGTCGCGGTGTTCGACGCGGGCCGCCTCCTTGTTCACCCCGGAACTGTCGAACAACAGCATCGAGAGAGTGAGCGGAAAGCGTTGGCCCGCTTCGGTTCGCACCACCCAGCGCCCACCCTTCCACGGCCGGTCCGGGTCGACCTGGTGAAACTCACCGAATCCGCCGATCACCCCGACCGACGGGTCGTCGAGCTCGCCGTCGAACGGCGCGGGGCCTAGTAGACCCAGCGGCTGGCGTGCCCGAATCGAGAACAGGGCCGCGGTGCCGATGATCTTGCCGGCCCGCAGATCGGCGGCCAGGCCGGTCTTCTCCAGCGCCGCGGCGTATTCGAAGCACAGCCGGTCCAGTACCCGGTGCAACTCCAGCAGGCTGTCGCGCTCGTCGGCATCGGCCGGCGCGCGGCCACCACCCAGGATGTCGCCGAACCGCTGTGCGGCGTCGATGAGCGCGTCGTCGAGGGCCTCGAGGTGGGTGGCCACCAGCCGGTCGGGTTCGTCGTCCTCGGCGACCAACGCCTGCAAGGACGTCGGGGTGCCCGACGGGGTGGCCCAGTAGAAGCCGAGTTGGCCGTCGGACTGGACGATCCGCGGTCTCATCGCTGCCTTCTGCTCTTCGCGCAAGCGCTCATCGCTGC
>JAGQTW010000030.1:7182-7994 GCA_020438785.1 Mycobacterium sp.
ACTGCCAGGGTGTCGCCGCGCATGGACAACCCATACGGCCAGCACAGCGTGTCGCGCTGCACCGAGGTCCAGCGGTTCTCGCCGTTGGAGCCGAAGTCGGGTTGAGCCAGCACATGATCGGCGCCGCGCCCGTCAACCGGAACCTCATCCCACAGCAGGACCCGGTTGTTGGCGGTGTCGGCGACGGCAAGCCTCCCGGCGGTGTCAATCCCCGAGTCGCTGCGCTCCTGCCCGCCGGTGTCAATCCCCGAGTCGCTGCGCTCCTGCCCGCCGGCATCAAGACACACCGCGTACGGGAACCGGAACCGGTCGTTGGTGTGCGGCCCGTACGGCCATTCGTCGGCGGTGGTGAAGTCCGCTTGGCCGAGCACCAGGTCGGCGTCGCGGTCCGCGTCCGGCGGGGGCGACCAGCCCAGGATCCGGTGGTCCCCGGCGTCGGCGACGAGCATCAGGTCCTCGTTACCGGTGATGTCGTGGGGCCAGCGGAAGCTAGCCGGTCCGGCGGCGCCGCCACGGTTCTCCTCCCGGGCGCTCGGGTCGGGCTGGCCCAGGACGATGTCGGCGGGCTGGTCGGGATCCGGAATACCGTTGCGCCAGCCGAGAAGCCGACGGTTGCCGGTGTCGGCGACCCAGAACGTCGATCCGACGAGGGCGATCCCGAACGGCCAGTAGAACGTCGATGCCGAGCACTCGCCGCCGCGGTTCTCCTGTACCGAGGATGCGTCGGGCTGGCCCAGCACCAGATCGGGTGCCACGTCGTCGGCCTGCGGCACGGTGTCCCACACCAGGATCCGGTGATGCCACGCGTCGGC
>JAGQTW010000324.1 GCA_020438785.1 Mycobacterium sp.
CGGGCCACCCGGGTGCCGGCGTCGACGGTGGTCAGGATGAACAGCGCCTCGAACATGATCGCGAAGTGGTACCAGAACGCCTTGAGCGCGTTGCCGCCGAACACCTGGCTCAGCACTTCGGACATGCCGAACGCCAGCGTCGGCGCGCCGCCGGTGCGCGAGACGATGCTTTCCTCGCCGACGCTGTGCGCGGCCGCGGTGATCTCGGCGCCGGTGATCGGCGGGCCGGACAGGCCGAGCTTGTTCACATACGCCGCAGCGGTTTCGGCGGTGGCGCCCGTGGCCGCCGCCGGCGCGTTGATCGCGAAGTACAGGTGCTGATTGAGGATTGCGGCGGTGACCAGGGCCGTGATGGCCACGAACGACTCGGTCAGCATCCCGCCGTAGCCGATCAGCCGCATTTGGCTTTCCTTCTCCAACAGCTTGGGTGTGGTGCCCGAGGAGATCAACGAGTGAAAGCCGGACAGTGCGCCGCAGGCGATGGTTATGAACAGGAACGGGAACAGCGAACCGGCGAACACCGGTCCGGTTCCGGACTCGGCGAACTTCGACAGCGCCGGCGCCGACATCACCGGCCGGGCCAGCAGGATGCCGACCGCCAGCAGCGCGATGGTGCCGACCTTCATGAACGTCGACAGGTAATCCCGGGGCGCCAGCAGCAGCCACACCGGCAGCACCGACGCGGCCAGCCCGTAGATGATGATGCACCACGACAGCGTGACCTTCGACAGCGTGAACCACTCTGCGCCCCAATCGGTTCCGGCCACCCAGCCGCCGGAGGCCACCGCCAACAGCAGCAGCACCACCCCGATCAGCGACACCTCGGAGACCCGGCCGGGGCGCAGGAACCGCAGATAGAGCCCCATGAACAGGGCGATCGGGATCGTCATCGCGATGGAGAACACGCCCCACGGGCTTTCGGCCAGCGCGCCGACCACCACCAGTGCCAGCACCGCCAGCAGGATCACCATGATGACCAGCACGCCGACGATGGCGGCCACCCCGCCGACGACGCCCAGCTCGTCGCGGGCCATCTGCCCCAGCGAGCGGCCGCGGCGGCGGCTGGAGATCGCCAGCACCAGGTAGTCCTGCACACACCCGGCGAAGACGGCGCCGACGATGATCCAGATGGTGCCCGGCAGGTAGCCCATCTGGATGGCCAGCACCGGACCCACCAGCGGGCCCGCACCGGCGATCGCGGCGAAGTGGTGGCCGAACAGCACCCGCCGGTCGGTCGGCATGTAATCGGTGCCGTTCTCCAGGATTTCGGCCGGCGTGGCGTGCTCGTCGCGCGGCTTGACGATCTTCATCTCGATCAGCCGCGCGTAGAACCGGAAGCCGATCACGTAGGTGCAGACGGCGGCGATGACGAACCACACCGCGTTGACCGTCTCACCGCGGAACAGCGCGATGATCGCCCACGCGATCGCCCCCAGCACCGCGATGGTCCCGAAGACCAGCCGGTGCCGGACGGTGATCGGGGACCGGTCGACGACCGCCACCGGCGGCAGCGCCGGATCGGTGCGGATATAGGTGACGTCGCCCGAGGTCTCCTCGAGGTACTCCGACGGCGCGGCGGTCGGTGAAGCCACGGTGTTCTCCCTTGGTGAGGCTGCAATTCGGGCCGTGCGGTGATCTTTTCACCCGTCGGCCCCACCCGGTTGGGGGATGTGCGAAACGAAGCCGATCCGCGACCCTGATCGAAACTCTCGAGGAGGCTGTCATGCCGCCGTGGCGCCTACGTGACTACCACGACGAAGACCTGGACCAGGCGATCCAGGTGTGGGACCAGAGCCGCACACCGGGCTCCGGTGAGCCGGTGTTCTCCGTCGCCGAGGTGGTGGCGGCCGCCCGCGCCGGGCAGCCCGCAGTGGTCGCCGAGGTCGGCGACGAGGTGGTCGGCATGGCCGTGGCCCAGACCCAGGGTGAGCGGGCCTGGATCCAGTTGGTGGCGCTGGGTTCGCGATGGCGCCATCGCGGGATCGGCAGCGCGCTGCTCAGCGATCTGGAGCGCCGGCTGCGCTCGCAGGGGGTGCGGCGGATCTGCGCGGTGCTGCCGGAAGGCGCCGTCGGCGCGGCGGCGATGGAGAACTCCGGCTACACCCGCCGCGAGGGCCTGGTCTACTTCGAGATGCTCGAGCACCTCGGCCTGGATCAGGCCAACCTGCTCGACGAACTCGGCGGCCAGTTGCTGCCGCCCGGCCTGTTCAACGAGATGGCCGGCATGGAGCAGGAGAAGCAGATCATCGAGCGGCGCATCGTCGACCCGCTCGCGCATCCCGAGATCGCCGAACGCTACGGCGTCCAGCCGCCGAAGGCGGTGATCCTGTTCGGACCGCCAGGCACCGGAAAGACCAGTTTCGCCAAGGCGATCGCGTCGCGGCTGGGCTGGCCGTTCGTGGAGTTGTTCCCGTCGCGGCTGGCGGCCACCTCCACCGGCGGCCTGGCCGCCTCGCTGCGGGAGGCGTTCGCCGAGCTGGCCGAGCTCGACGAGCTGGTGCTGTTCATCGACGAGGTCGAGGAGATCGCCACCGCGCGTTCGGGCGCGACGACCGCCGAACTCGGGGTGACCAACGAGCTGCTGAAGCTGATCCCGACTTTCCGGCAGAAGGACAGCCGGCTGCTGGTGTGCGCCACCAACGCCGTGCACTCCCTGGACTCGGCGTTCCTGCGGCCCGGCCGGTTCGACTACGTGATCCCGGTGGGTCCGCCCGATCAGCCGGCCCGCCGCGCGGTGTGGCAGCGCTACCTCGGCAAGGCCTGCGTGCATGTCGACGTCGACCGGTTGGTGGGCGCGTCGGAGTTCTTCACCCCGGCCGACATCGAGTTCGCGGCCCGCAAGGGCGCGCAGGCGGCCTTCGAGCGGGAGATGCGCGACGGTCGCGGCGAACCGGCTACCACCGCGGACTACCTCAACGCGATCGGGGAGATCCGGCCCACGCTGACCGCGGACATGCTGGCCGAATTCGAGCGCGGCAAGGCCGAATTCGCCCGGGTCTAGCTGCCCCGCTCGTAGAGGGCGCGCACGGTGTCGACGGTGTCGGCCTCGGCGGGCCCCTTGTCGTCGCGGTAGCGCACCACCCGGGCGAACCGCAACGCCATCCCGCCGGGGTAGCGGCTGGAACCCTGCACGCCGTCGAACGCGATCTCGACGACCTGCTCGGGGCGCAGCGGCACCACGTAGGAGTTCAGCGGACCGCTGCCCGATGTCGCCGGCCCGGCGGCTCCGGCCGCCAGTTCGGTGAATCGCGCGGTCTGCCAGTCCAGCATCGCGTCGGTCATGCCCTTGAACGTCTTGCCCAGCATGACGAAACCGCCGGCCGGGTCGCGGGCGCCGAGATGGATGTTGGACAGCTTGCCGGTGCGCCGTCCCGAGCCCCACTCCACGGCCAGCACGACCAGATCCAGGGTGTGCACCGGCTTGACCTTGAGCCAGCCGGCGCCGCGGCGGCCGGCCTCGTACGGCGACGACAGCGACTTGGCCATCACGCCCTCGTGCCCGGCGGCCAGCGTGCGGTCCAGAAACTCCTGTGCGGCAACGGCATCCGCGGTGACGAGCCGGTCGACGCGGTGGCGGGCCGGCACGACGGCGTCCAGGGCGGCGGCGCGGACGTGGGCGGGCTCGTCGAGCAGGTCGGTGCCGTCGAGGTGCAGGAGGTCGAAGAAGAACACCGACAACGGTTGGGCCGCGCGGGCGGCGCCGACGTCGACCGACCTTCCGAACCGGGACGCCGTCACCTGAAAGCGGTGCGGGCGCAGGTCGGGCCGCAACGCGATGGCCTCGCCGTCGGCGATCAGGTCGGTGACGGGCAGCGCCAGCGTCGCCTCGACCACCTCGGGCAGCCGGGCGGTCACCTCGTCGAGGCTGCGGGTGTAGACGGTGACCTCGTCGCCGCTGCGGTGGATCTGCACCCGGGCGCCGTCGAGCTTGGCCTCGAAAACCGCCTCACCGCCGAGCCGATCCAGGGCATCGCCGACACCGGTCGAGGTCTGCGCCAGCATCGGCCCGACCGGCCTGCCCACCCGCAGCGTAAAGTCCGCCAGCGCGGCGGCCCCACCGGTCAACGCCGCCGCCGCGACACCGGGCAGGTCGCCGCCGAGCATGGCCGCCCGGCGCACCGCGGTCGCGGGAATGCCGCCGGCCCTGGCGACCGCGTCCGCCATCACCCCGGCCAGCGCACCCTGCCGGAGCTCGCCGCCGAGCAGGCGGCGCAGGAACACCTGCTCGGGTTCGCTGGCCGCGGCGAAGAGGTCCCCGATCAGCTCCGCGCGCCGGGCCTGTGAGCCCTTGCCCGCGACCGCACCGATCGCGGTGAACGCCGCGTCGACGTCCGCCACGCCCAGCGACGGTTCGGCGGCGGGAGCGGGCAGCGTGCGCAGCGCCGCCCAGCCGACACCGATCTGGCGCTGGGGCAGTTCCCCGGAGAGCCAGGACACGACGACCGCGACCTCCCCCGGGTCGGCGGCGGTGAGCAACTCGGCGATGCGCGCGATCTTGGCCAGCCGCGACGAGGCCGCACCGACGTCGGTGGAGGTGGCTACGACGTCATCCAGCAGCATCACTTGACGTCGAACGAGACCGACGGATAGCCGGTGGCGCCGTCGGGGACGGGCGGGTTCTGGTCGCTGGTCTGCACCTCGCCGGTGGCGTCGGTGGCGCGCGCGGTGATGGTGTGCGAACCCGGGGTGGCGTCCCAGCCGAAGCTCCACAACCGCCAGGTGTCCTTGGAGTAGGACGCCCCGAGTTGGGCGGGCTGCCAGGGCCCGTCGTCGATCTGCACCTCGACCGCCTTGATGCCGCGGTTCTGCGCCCACGCCACACCGCCGAAGGTGACCGGGCCGGCGCCGATCCTCTGGCCGTCCTTCGGGACGTCGATGCGTGACTCGGTCTTGATCGGCCCGCGGTCCGACCAGCCGAGCTTGGTCCAGTACGCCTCGGTCTTGTCGAAGCGGGTCAACTCCAGGTCGACCACCCACTTGGTGGCCGAGACGAAGCCGTACAGGCCCGGCACCACCAGCCGCGCGGGGTAGCCGTGCTCGATCGGCAGCGGCTCACCGTTCATCCCGATCGCCAGCAGGGAGTCCCGGCCGTCGGTCAGCGCCTCGACGGGCGTGCCCGCGGTGAAGCCGTCGATCGAGGTGGACAGCACCATGTCGGCATCGGGGCGAATCCCGCTGTCGCGCAGCAGGTCCCGCACCCGGTACCCGGTCCAGACGGCGTTGGAGATCAGATCGCCGCCCACCGGGTTCGACACGCAGGTCAGCGTCACCGTCTTCTGGATGGGCTCGAACTTGGCCAGATCGGCGAAACGATAGACGATCTCGCGGTCGACCATCCCGTGGATGCGCAGCAGCCACTTGTCGCGGGCCAACTGCGGCACGCTCAGCGCGGTGTCGATGCGGTAGAAGTCGGCATTGCTGGTGATGAAGCTCGGCAGCGCAACACCTTTGGGGGAGACCTCGGCGGGAACCGGCGGTTCCGGGGTCTTCACCGTCGGCAGCGCGAAGGTGTCGCGGTCGCCGGAGACCGTGCGGAACCGACGGATCAGCACCGCACCGCCGACCCCGGACAGCAGGCCCAGCCCGGCGAACCCCAGCGTCACCAGCGAGAGCCGGCGGCCGGGATCCGGCCCGGACTCAGCGTCGGCGCGGCCGTCGGTGATCCGGCCCGACGTCAGCAGTCGCAGCACCCCGAGACCGCAGCCCGCGCCGACCAGGGTCGGGATGATGTCGAAGATCCCGGCGCCGGGCCGGGCCAGCACGGCGACGCACCCGGCGCCGGCCCCGGCCGCGATCGCGACCGAACCCAGCTTCTGGGTCGGCTCCCACAGCGCGCTGAGCGCCGCCAGCGCGGCGATGACGACGAGCACCATCACCGAGAGGAACAACTTGTCGGCGGTGCCGAACGTCTGGATCGCCCATTCCTTGACCGGTCCGGGCGTCAGGTTGATGACGGCAGTGCCGACCGCCGTGCGCACATCGGCGGTGGGCGGGAAGAACAGGGCAAGCAACTGGGCCACGCCGACCGCGACCGCGGCGGCCGCCACCCCCGCACCCATGCGCTGGCCGGGCGTTAGTCGCGCCATGGCGGACAACCTACCCGCGTGCGGCGGCCCGTTGGCCGGGGTTGGCACCCGCGCCGATGACCATTCGATGACGAGCGGTAACGTCCGTACCGATTCGGGCGGCCGCCGGTCGCCCCGCGGAACCACAGGAGGACTGGATGGAGATCTCGGGCAAGAAGGTGATCGTCGTCGGCGGCGCCTCGGGCTTCGGCCGGGCGAGTGCCGAACTGCTGGCCTCGCGCGGGGCCAGCGTGGCGATCCTCGACCGCGAGGGCACCGACGGACCCGAGGTCGCCGCCGCGGTGGGCGGCCCGTTCTTCGCCGTGGACGTCACCGACTTCGCCGGCACCGAGAAGGTGCTCGCCGAGGCGGTGAAGGCCCTCGGTGGCCTGCACGTCATCCTCACCACCGCAGGCGGCGGCGTCGCGGAGAAGACGTTCGGCAAGAACGGCCCGCACGCCCTGGAGACCTTCCGCAGCACGATCGACCTGAACCTGATCGCCAGCTTCAACATCAGCAGGCTGGCGGCCGCGCACATGGCCGAGAACGAGCCCGAGGGTGAGGACACCGGCGAGCGCGGCGTCATCATCAACACCGCCTCCATCGCCGCGTTCGAGGGCCAGATCGGCCAGGTCGCCTACACCGCGGCCAAGGCCGGTATCGCGGGCATGTGCCTGACCATGGCCCGCGACCTCGGCCCGGTCGGCATCCGCGCGCTGGCCATCGCGCCCAGCCTGTTCGCCACCGGCCTGACCAAGGGCATTCCCGACGAGTTCGCCAAGGCGCTGACCAAGGACGCGGCGTTCCCCAAGCGGCTGGGCAAGCCGGAGGAGTTCGCCAAACTGGTCGCCGCGATCGTCGAGAACCCGATGCTCAACGGCCAGTGCATCCGGCTGGACGCCGGGCAGCGCTTCGCCCCCAAGTGATGTGGTAAGGCATTAGGCATGGGTATCGCACTGACCGACGACCACCGCGAACTCGGCGAGGTGGCACGCTCGTTCCTGACCGCGCAGAAGGCCCGCTGGGCCGCACGCGAGCTGCTGGACGCCGCCGAGGAGCACCGACCGCCGTTCTGGGCGGAGCTGGCCGAGCTGGGCTGGCTGGGCCTGCACGTCGATGAGCAGTACGGCGGCTCCGGCTACGGGCTGCCGGAGCTGGTCGTGGTGATCGACGAGCTCGGCCGCGCGGTGGCACCGGGGCCGTTCGTGCCGACCGCCGTGGTCTCCGCGGTGCTCTCGGCGGCGGGCACCGACGAGCAGAAGACCCGGCTGCTGCCCGGCCTCATCGACGGATCGGTCACCGCCGCAGTCGGTTTCGGCGGTGACCTGACACTGTCCGGCGGCAAGGTCAGCGGTGACGCCGGCGTGGTGCTCGGTGCGGGCCTGGCCGATCTGCTGCTGCTGACCGCCGGCGACGACGTCGTGCTGGTGGACCGCACCGCCGACGGCGTGTCGGTGGAGGTGCCCGGAAACCTGGACCGCACCCGGCGTTCGGGCCGAGTGACGCTGGCCGACGTGGCCGTCGGCGACAACGTGCTGACCGAGGCGCGCTCGGCCGCGGTGGCCTACGCGCGCACCCTGTTCGCCGCCGAGGCCGCGGGCGGAGCGTCGGACTGTGTGGACACCGCCGTCGAATACGCCAAAGTGCGTGAGCAGTTCGGCCGCACCATCGCGACCTTCCAGGCGGTCAAGCACCACTGCGCCAACATGGCGGTGGCCGCAGAGTCGACGGTCGCAGCGGTGTGGGACGCCGCCCGCGCGGCCGGGGAGTCGGCCGAGGACGGGCAGTCGCAGTTCGAGCTGATCGCCGCCGCCGCAGCGACATTGGCGTTCCCCGCGTATGTCCGCAACGCCGAACTCAACATCCAGGTGCACGGCGGGATCGGTTTCACCTGGGAGCACGACGCGCATCTGCACCTGCGCCGCGCGCTGACCGTGCAGGCCCTCCTCGGCGGCGACGGGCCGCCCACCGAGGTGTTCGACCTGACCGCCCTGGGGATCAGCAGGCCCAACAGCCTGGATCTGCCCGCCGACGCCGATGCGCTGCGCGAGCAGATCCGTTCGGACGCAGTCGAACTGGCGAAGCTGGACGAGAAGGCTCAGGTCGACGAGCTGATCGCGACGGGTTACATCATGCCGCACTGGCCCAAGCCGTGGGGCCGCGCCGCGGGCGCCATCGAGCAACTGCTGGTCGAGGAGGAGTTCGCCGCGGCCGGCGTCAAGCGCCCCGACTACGGCATCACCGGCTGGGTGATCCTGACCCTGATCCAGCACGGAACGCCTTCGCAGATCGAGCGATTCGTGGAGAAGGCGCTGCGCAAGGACGAGATCTGGTGCCAGCTGTTCTCCGAGCCGTCGGCCGGATCGGATGCCGCCGCGGTCAAGACCCGCGCCACCCGGGTGGACGGTGGCTGGAAGATCACCGGCCAGAAGGTGTGGACCAGCGGCGCGCACTACTGCAAGCGCGGGCTGGCCACCGTGCGCACCGACTTCGACGTCCCCAAGCACCAGGGCATCACCATGGTGATCCTCGACATGGAGGCGCCCGGCGTCGAGGTCCGGCCGCTGCGCCAGATCACCGGCGGCTCGGAGTTCAACGAGGTGTTCTT
>JAGQTW010000325.1 GCA_020438785.1 Mycobacterium sp.
CCCTATCTGGTCGTCGCCGCCGACAAGGGCACCGCCTCCTTCTCCGACATCGCCAACGAGATTTCCCAGAACCGGCACTTCTGGCTCGGCGACGCCTTCGCCTCCGGCGGCTCGGTGGGCTATGACCACAAGGCGATGGGCATCACCGCCAAGGGCGCCTGGGAGGCCGTCAAGCGGCACTTCCGGGAGATGGGGGTCGACACCCAGAGCGAGGACTTCACGGTCGTCGGCGTCGGCGACATGAGCGGTGATGTGTTCGGCAACGGCATGCTGCTGAGCCAACACATCCGGCTGATCGCGGCCTTCGACCACCGCCACATCTTCGTCGACCCCAACCCTGACGCGGCGACGTCGTGGCGCGAGCGGCGTCGGCTGTTCGACCTGCCCCGCTCCAGCTGGGAGGACTACGACACCGCGCTCATCAGCGCCGGCGGCGGGGTCTTCAGCCGTCAGCAGAAGTCCATCCCGATCAGCCCGCAGATGCGCGACGCACTGGGCATCGACGAAAGCGTCAGCGAGATGACGCCGCCCGCGCTGATGCGGACCATTCTGCAGGCTCCGGTGGACCTGCTGTTCAACGGCGGCATCGGTACCTACATCAAGGCCGAGTCGGAGTCCGACGCCGACGTGGGTGATCGCGCCAACGACACCATCCGCGTCAACGGAAACCAGGTGCGCGCAAAGGTGGTCGGCGAGGGCGGCAACCTGGGCGTGACCTCGCGGGGCCGCATCGAGTTCGACCTGTGCGGCGGGCGCATCAACACCGACGCGATGGACAACTCGGCCGGGGTGGACTGCTCCGACCACGAGGTGAACATCAAGATTCTGGTCGACTCGCTGGTCAGCGCGGGCAAGGTGAGCGCCGACGAGCGCACCGAGCTGCTGATGTCGATGACCGACGAGGTCGGCACCCTGGTACTCACCGACAACGTCGACCAGAACGACCTGATGGGCACCAGCCGGGCCAACGCGCCCTCGATGCTCAACGTGCACGCCCGCCAGATCAACGAGCTCGAGGAGCGCCGCGAACTCAACCGTGAGCTCGAGGCGCTGCCGTCGCCCAAGGAGATCAGCCGTCGCGAGGAGCTGGGCATCGGCCTGACCTCACCGGAGCTGGCGACCCTGATGGCGCACGTCAAACTGGCCCTCAAGGACGAGGTGCTGGCCAGCGACGTGCCCGACCAGGAGGTGTTCACCGCCCGGCTGCCGCAGTACTTCCCGAGCCGGCTTCGCGATGGCTTCACCGCCGACATCCGCAACCACCAGCTGCGCCGCGAGATCGTGACCACGATGCTGGTCAACAACGTGGTCGACACGGGCGGCATCACCTTCGCCTATCGGGTCACCGAGGACGTCGGGGTCGGCTACGTCGACGCGGTACGCACGTTCGCGGCCACCGACGCGATCTTCGGGATCACCACGCTGTGGCGGCAGATCCACGACGGCGGTGAGAACGGCCAGCTACCCGTCGACGTCTCCGACCGAATGACGCTGGACCTTCGCCGGCTTATCGATCGCGCTGCGCGGTGGCTGCTGAACTACCGACCGCAGCCGCTGGCGGTGGGTGCCGAGATCAACCGGTTCGCCGCCAAGGTCGCCGCGCTGACCCCGCTGATGCCACAGTGGCTGCGCGGTGCCGACAAGGCGATCGTCGAAAAGGAGGCCGGGGAGTTCGCCGCACACGGTGCATCGCCCGACCTGGCCTACAGCGTGGCAATCGGCCTCTACAAGTACAGCCTGCTCGACGTGATCGACATCGCCGACATCGTTGAACGGGACCCCGCCGAGGTGGCCGACACCTACTTCGCGCTGATGGACCACCTGGGCACCGATGGCCTGCTGACCGCGGTGTCCGGGCTGCCCCGCGATGACCGGTGGCATTCGTTGGCGCGCTTGGCGATCCGCGACGACATCTACGGCTCGCTGCGGGCGCTGTGTTTCGACGTGCTTGCGGTCGGGGAACCGGACGAGACGGGTGAGCAGAAGATCGCCGAGTGGGAGCACACCAACGGTTCCCGGGTGGAGCGGGCCCGCCGCACGCTGTCGGAGATCTATGCCGGCGATCACTCCGATATCGCGACGCTGTCGGTGGCTGCCCGGCAGATCCGCAGCATGACCAGGACGACGGGAACGGGACAGAGTGCCTGACGGGTTCACCACCGGCGTGCACGTGCGTTGGTCGGACATCGACATGTACCAGCACGTCAACCACGCCACCATGGTGACGATCCTGGAGGAGGCGCGGGTCGACTTCCTGCACGAGCCGTTCGCCGACGACATCTTGACCATCGGGTTGCTGATCCACGAGGTCCGGGTGCTTTACAAGGGCCAACTGCGCCTTGCCGATTCGCCCCTGCAGGTCACGATGTGGACCAAGCGGCTTCGCGCGGTCGACTTCACGCTGGGCTACGAGGTGCGTGCCGCCGGCGCGGATCCCGAGTCGAAGCCGGCGGTGATCGCCGAGACCCAGCTGGCGGCGGTACACATCGAGGAGCAGCGGCTGGTGCGGCTGTCGCCGAAGGCCCGGGAGTATCTGCAGCGCTGGCTGCGGTGACCCGCCACCTGACGATTCCCGACGCCGCCCAGCGCAATGACCTGGCTGCGTTCGTCGAACGCGCGCTGCGACTCGACGACGCCGCAGTGATCCGGCTGCGCCGTCGCTCCGACGGCCTGGTGGCCGCGTGGGTCGGCACCGGTCTGGACGTGCTGGCAGTGCGTGCGGTGGCGGGCGAGGTCAGCCCCGACGACATCTCCTGCGGTGCGGACCAACTGGCGCGTGGCTTGCGCTCCGCCGCCACCGGCGGCCGCGTCGATACCGGCTTCCCGATGGACTCGGCGTGGCGGGGTGTCCTGCCGCCGGAGAACGGCTTCACCCACCTCGACGATGTGCCGGCCGCGGTGCTTGTGGACCTGGCCCGCCGCGGTGCGGATCTGGCGCGCGAGCAGGGCAGCGCGCACGGCCCGCCCGCCTCGCTCCTGGACCAGGACGTTCTGCGGGTCAGCGCGGGAGATGTCGAGGCGGGCGTGCCGATGCGCTGTGTGTTCGCTTTGACCGCAATGGGTTTCGTGCCCGATTCGCCTTCGGCCGATGAGATCGTGCGGATTCGGGTGCTGCCGGCGTGGCTGCGCGTCGACGCGCGGTTCGGTTCGGTGTTTCGTCGGCGGGGCGATCCGGCGTTGGTGCTGCGTTGAAGAGCAACGCAGAACACCTGTCATTTTGGAAGGGCCCGGCGGCGCGGCTCGCAGTCGGACTTCCCGCTGGGATCGCACTTGGCGCCCTGCTGTGGCATTTCGGTGTTGTCGTTGCGCTACTTGGCGGATGGACCGCATTAGCCCTGATCTTCACCAGCTGGACCTGGATTCTGCTTTGGCCCTTCAAAGCCGACGATACGAAGAAGCATGCCAGCGACGAGGAAGGCCGACTCTGGGTGGTCGCCGGTCTGATTCTTGTTGGCGCCGTGGCGAGTCTGGTCGGGGTGTGGTACTTGCTCAAGTCCGATCGCGAGTGGGACTGGCTAGCCGTATGCAGCGTCGCGCTTTCCTGGGTCACCATCCATACGCTATACGCGTTGATCTACGCCAAGCATTTCTATGATCCGTTGCACCGTGAAGGAATTGACTTCAACAGCCCAGAGGGGCACAGGTACCGACCCTGTTTCAAAGACTTCCTCTATGTCGCTTTTGCCATCGGGATGAGCTTCGCGATACCGGACACCAATCTGACGTCGACCCGGATGCGGTCGATCGCGTTGGGGCAGGGCGTGTTGTCCTTCCTTTTCGGCGCCGTCATCATCGCCTCAGTGGTGAACGTGCTCGGTTCCGGGCCCGGCTAACGCGTCGCGAGCCACACGGCCGAATCGGGCGGCAACTTGCCACCGCTCAGTGGCGCATTCGCGATCAGCACCTCTCCATCCGGCAACTTCACCGCCGAGCCCCCTGTGTTCACCACGCACAACACCCCACCGGAGACGAAGGCCAGCACGCTCGGTCCTGACTCAAGCCATTCGACATCGTTCGCGGCGAAATGAAAGGCGTTGCGGCGCAGGCGCAGAATGTCGCAAAAGAAGCTCAGCGTCGACGCCGGATCATCCAGCTGACGCTCCACCGTCAGCCTCCGCCAGTCCGGCGGCATCGGCAGCCAGGTGTGCGGATTCGACGAGAAGCCGAACGGCGGGGCCGAACCGGACCACGGCATCGGCACCCGGCAGCCGTCGCGGCCGCGCTCGGTACGCCCGGAGCGCTCCCAGGTCGGATCCTGCAGCACCTCGTCGGGCAACTCGACGTTGGGCAGCCCCAGTTCTTCACCGTTGTAGATGAACACCGCGCCCGGCAGGGCCAGCATCGCCATCGCCATCGCCCGGGCGCGCGCGAGCCCACGCGCGCCACCCCCGTAGCGGCTGACCTCGCGCTCGACGTCGTGATTCGACAGCGTCCAGGTCGGGCTCGCTCCCTCGATCGCGGCCGCCGCCAGTGCGTTCTCGATCGCACCGCGGATGCTCGCCGCGTCGAACTTCGCGCGCACCAGCCGGAAGTTGAAGCCCATGTGCAGTTCGTCGGGCCGGAGGTATTTCGCGAAGTCCTCGTTGTCGAACACCCAGATCTCGCCGATGGACACCGCGTGCGGGTAGTCGTCGAGCACCGACCGGATCCCTCGGTGGATGTCGTGCACGCCCTCGTGGTTGAACCGGGGATCGTCGTCCTGCGAGGTCAGCATCTCGATGTCGGTGATGGTCATGTCGGGTAGCCCGGGCGGCTTGGCCATCCCGTGCGCGACGTCGATGCGGAAGCCGTCCACGCCTCGGTCCAGCCAGAACCGCAGGGTCTTCTCCAGGTCGTCGAACACCTCGGGGTTGTCCCAGTTGAGGTCGGGCTGCTCGGCGTCGAACAGGTGCAGGTACCACTGCCCGTCGGGCACCCGGGTCCAGGCCGGACCGCCGAAAACCGACACCCAGTTGTTGGGCGGCCGGTCGCCGGCGCGTCCCAGGCCGTCACGGAAGATGTAGCGCTCGCGCTCCGGGCTGCCCGGCGCGGATGCCAGCGCGGCCAGGAACCAAGCATGCTGGGAGCTGGTGTGGTTGGGCACCAGGTCCATCGTGATCCTGATGCCACGGCCATGCGCCTCGGCGATCAGCTGCTCGAGCGCTTCGAGTCCCCCGAACAGCGGGTCGACGTCCCGCGGGTCGGCGACGTCATAGCCGTGATCGGCCATGGGGGAGACGTTGACCGGATTGAGCCAGATTGCGTCGACACCGAGCAGGCTCAGATGATCCAGATGCGCGAGGACACCGCCGAGGTCACCGACTCCGTCACCGTTGCTGTCGGCGAAGGACCGTGGATACACCTGATAGAAGACGGCGTTGGTCCACCATTGCGGGCCCGCGGGCCGGGATCGGTCGGTCACGCCAACCTATTGTGCCGGGGCTGAAACGCTCAGAACGGCGAGTTGACCATCGACTGCGCCGCCATCTCCAGATAGGCGAGCAACTCGCGGCGATGCTCGTCATCGAGGGTCTCGGCGTCGATGGACGCCACCGCCGTGTGCATGCAGCGCAGCCACGCATCCCGTTCGATGAATCCGATCCGGAACGGTACGTGCCGCATCCTGAGCCGGGGGTGGCCACGCTGCTCGGAATAGGTCCGCGGCCCACCCCAGTACTGCTCGAGAAACATCCGCAACCGGTCCTCGGCGGCATCGAGTTCGTCTTCGGGATACAACGGGCGCAGCACCTCGTCCTCACGAACCAACGCGTAGAAGCGGGACACGATGGTGCGAAACGTCTCGGCGCCACCCACCGCGTCGTAGAACGTCTGCGGATCCTCGGGCACGCCACCATTGTGTACATCTCGATTCGGCCGACGCGCCCCGGAGCCCACGTCACGCGATGTTCACGGATTTGACCTGCGAACACGGTCCAAATAATCGTGCGATCGATGCCGATCCGTGATGCACTGGACCGCGGAGGACGTATGGCGCAGCGCAAACGCAACCGCGGTCATCTCGCCGCGGCGGGTCCGATCGGGTCCCTGGCCGGTTCTGCCCTGCACAGCGTCGACGCGCACCCCCCGACACCCGAGGGCTCCATCTGGGGCCGCCGCCGGGTCCTGTTGCTCAATTCGACCTACGAGCCGCTGACCGCGCTGCCCATGCGCCGGGCGGTGATCATGCTGCTGTGCGGAAAGGCCGACGTGGTGCACGACGACCCGGCCGGCCCGGTGATCCACTCCGCCACCCGGGTGATCGTGGTGCCGTCGGTCATCCGGTTGCGGACCTACGTCCGGGTGCCGTACCGGGCCCGCATCCCGATGACGCGGGCGGCCTTGATGCACCGCGACCGGTTCCGTTGCGCCTACTGCGGGGGCAAGGCCGACACCGTCGACCACGTCGTGCCGCGCAGCCGCGGCGGTGAACATTCGTGGGAGAACTGCGTGGCGGCCTGCTCGACATGCAACCACCGCAAGGCCGACAAACTGCTCGGCGAGTTGGGCTGGACGCTGCGCCTGGTGCCGATGCCCCCGAAGGGACAGCACTGGCGGCTGCTGTGCACCGTCAAGGAGTTGGACCCGGCCTGGGTGCGCTATCTCGGTGAAGGCGCCGCCTGACCCTGCGCTACGGTTTGCAACGTGAACGTCGCCGTCATCCACGCATTGTTCGTGGGCATTCCGTTGGCCGTGGTGGCCCTGCTGGCCCTGCTGATCTTCTCCCGCAAGGGCAATCACCCCGCCACCTACAAGCTCTCCGAGAAGTGGACGCACGAGCCGATCCTGTGGGCCGCCACCGAAGAGGTCGTCCCAGGTGGGCAGCACGGCCATGGCGCGAGCGAATTCAGTGCGGGAGGTGGGGCAAGTGGCAAGTGGTGACCACGTCGCGCTGGCGACCGTCGATCACGGAAACCTCCCGGTCGGCTGGGCGGTGACATCCAGCGGCCGGTTGTCCGGTGTCAGCGAGCCGGGCGTGCTTCCCGTGCAGTATCCGTTCCCCACCAAGCAACTGGTGGACCTCGACGACGCCCTCAAGTTCGGCACCCGCCAGTCCAAGGCACGGTTCGCGGTCTACATCGGCGACCTGGGCGCCGATCCGGCGGCCCGCGCCCGCGACCTCCTCGCCGAGGTGCCCACCCCGAACAACGCCGTGCTGTTGGCGGTGTCGCCCAACCAGCGCGCGATCGAGGTGGCCTACGGCGCCGACGTGCGCGGCCGTGGCGCCGAGTCCGCGGCGCCTCTGGGTGTGTCCGCGGCGGCGTCGGCCTTCAAGGAGGGCGGCCTGATCGACGGCCTGGTCAGCGCCATCCGGGTGATGTCGGCAGCGATCTCGCGGCCCTGATCGCCACATAGCGCTCGAGGAACGCCCGCTCGTCGAGGCGTTTGCGCCGCATCCAGCCGGTCACTTCGTCGTTGCACTTGCTGGCATTGCACGCCGCGCATGCGGGCACGACGTTGTCGACGGTGTACCTGCCGCCGCGGGATATCGGCATGACGCAGTCGCGCTGCAGGGTTGTCCCGGTTGCCCCGCAATAGGCGCAGCCGTTCCACGCTTCCTTCAGCGCCGCCCACTGCTCGGCGGTCAGATCGTTGACTGCGGCCTTGACCCGCCGCGTGCGTCTGCGCGCAGCACGGGCGCGCCGAGAGTTGGGGCCCGCCATGGCGAGATCCTCCCAGGGCGAGCGTGCGCAGGCGGTCGCTGCGTGCGGCGTGTCGCTGTGCCGACACGCACGCTCGCGGCCGTGGAACCGGTCTACCCGGCGTCGAACGCCCGCGCCTTCAGCGAGCGCTCGACGCCCGCGCGGCCCTCGACGACCAGCCGTCGCAACGCCGGCGGCAGCTGTCCGCCGAGGAAGCGGTCGGCCGCGCGCAGCGCGTCCTCGCTGATGTCCCACGACGGGTACAGCCCGATCACCACGGTCTGCGCCACCTCGCTGGACCGGCGCTCCCACACCCCGGGGATCGCCGCGAAGTAGCGCGCGGTGAACGGCGCCAGCACCTCGCGCTGTCCGGGCTGGACGAATCCGCCGACGATCGACCGCGTGGTGATGTTGGCCAGCGTGTCGTCCTCGATGACCTGCTCCCAGGCCTGCTCCTTCACCCCGGCCTGCGGCCGGGCCGCGGCGGCCGCGGCGGCGTGCCGCTTGCCCGCCGCGGTCGGGTCGCGCTGGGCCTCGGCGTCGATGAACGGTGTCGGCGGGCCGTCCGCGTCGATGTCGCCGGAGGCGGCCAGCGCGGTCACGATCCGCCACCGCAGGTCGGCGTCGATCACCAGGCCCGGCAGGTTCACCGCCGCGGGCTCGTTGTCCAGCAGCGTCGCGAGCACGGCGACGTGGTTGCGCGACAACACCGATGTGCATAGTGCGTTGACGAACGCCAGCTGGTGGTCCGAACCCGGCGCCGACTCGCGGGCCAGGTCCAGCAGCCGGTCGGCGAACGCCGGCCAGCCGTTGCTCCTGGCCCAGCCCGGCTCGGCGTAGGAGTTCAGGGCGGTCTGCGCCTGCAGCAGCAGTCGCTGGGCCACCCCGACCTCGGTCTCGGCCTGCACGCCGCTCATCACCAGCGCCACGAAGTCGCGCGCCTTCAACTCGGCGTCGCGGGTCATCTCCCACGCCGCCGACCACACCAGCGTGCGGGGCAGCGGCTCGGCGATGTCGGCGATGCGGCGCAGCGCGGTGCGCAGCGAATCGTCATCGAGCCGCAACGAGCAGTACGTCAGGTCGTCGTCGTTGACGAGGATCAGCTTGCCGCGCGAAACCCCTTGCAGGGCAGGAACATCGGTGACGGAACCGGAGACGTCGAGTTCCTCGCGGTGCACCCGTACCAGCTTGCCGGTCATCGGATCGTCGTCGTAGACGCCGACGGCCAGCCGGTGCACCCGGGTCTCGCCGGCGCCCGGCGCCGCGCCGCCCTGGGTGACGGCGAACCGGGTGAACCGGCCCGCATCGTCGACGTCGAAATCGGCCCGCAGCGTGTTGAGGCCGGTGGTCTTCAGCCACTGCCTGCCCCAGTCGGACAGGTCACGGCCGGAGGCCTTCTCCAGCGCGCCCAGCAGGTCGTCGAAGGTGGCGTTGTTGAACGCGTGCGCGCGGAAGTAGTCGCGCAGACCGGCCAGGAAGTGCTCCAGCCCGACGTAGGCGACCAGCTGCTTGAGCACGCTGGCGCCCTTGGCGTAGGTGATGCCGTCGAAGTTCACCTCGACGGCGTGCAGGTCCGGTATGTCGGCGGCCACCGG